>NZ_VRUT01000002.1:0-104742 GCF_008039465.1 Methylobacterium sp. WL120
GCGCTGGCGATCGGCCGAGCCGCCCTCGGCGACGCGACGTGGCGCAGCGAGGCCGCAGCCGCGCGCGCCGCCGACGCGGGACGGCTCGACCGCATGATCGCGCGGGCAGGCGGTACGTCGGTCGGCGGGACCGTCCTGTTCCGCACCGCCGACTTCCCCGATGCGCTGGGCCTGTTCCGACGGCTCGGCGAGGCCGGCATCCATGTCCGGCGGTTCGCCGAGGCGCCGGCGCGCCTGCGCTTCGGGCTTCCCGCGGACAAGGACGCCTGGTGCCGCCTGTGGTGGATCCTCCGGTGAGGGCGGATCCTCAGGTCAGGGTCGGGCGCCGATCGAACACGGCGACGAGGAGGGCGGCGACGGCGAAGGCGATGCCTACCCCGCAGACCCCGGCCCAGCCGGCGAGCAGGAAGGCCTGTGATCCAGCGTAGGCGCCGATCGCCCCGAACACGAACATCGCCGTGAACAGCACTGTGTTGATCCGCCCGCGGGCGCCGGGGACGAGGGCGTAGGCGCGGGTCTGGTTGGCGATCAGTGCCCCGTTCATGCCGATGTCGATCAGCAGCACGCCGACGGCCACGGCGCCGAGCGACCACGTGCCGCCGGCCCAGAGCACCGCGAAGGCCGCGACGACGAGGAGGCTGCCGCCGACCACCACGGGCCGCGCCCCGCGCAGGTCGGTGAACCGGCCCGAAACCGGTGCCACCAGCGCGCCGCAGACGCCGATCACCCCGAACAGCCCGGCGCCGGCCGCGGTCAGGTTGAACGGCTCGGCCTCCACGAGGAGCGCGAGCGTCACCCAGAACGCGTTGAAGGCGGCAAACAACAGCGCCTGCGACAGGCTGGCGTTGCGCAGCACGGGCTGCGTCTTCGCCAGGTGCAGGATCGACAGCATCAACGCGCGGTAGCGCAGACGCTTGGCCTCCGTGCGCGGCAGGGTCGCCGCCGCGATCGCCGCCATCCCGAGCGAGACCGCGGCGGCCGCGAAGAACACCGCCCGCCAGCCGAGATGCGCGCCGACGAAGCCGCTGACCGTCCGGGCGAGCAGGATGCCCGAGAGCAGCCCGGTCATCACCTGCCCGACGACGCGCCCGCGGCTGGCATCCGGCGCGAGCTCGGCCGCGAAGGGCACCGCCTGCTGCGCCGCCGACGAGAGGAAGCCGATCAGCAGGCTCGCGAGCGCCAGGACGGGTAGATTCGGGCTGAGTGCCGCGACCACCAACACCACGCTCAGCGCGAGCAACTGCGCGATGATCAGCTGGCGCCGGGGCCAGGCGTCACCGAGCGGCACGAGGCCGACGATGCCGAGCCCGTAGCCGACGAGGCACGCGGTCGGCACCCACAGGGCGGCGCGCGGCCCGAAATCGGCCACGAGCAGCCCGAGCAACGGCTGGTTGTAATAGATGTTGGCGACCGCACCGCCGGCGATCAGCGTCAGCCCGATCCGCGCGGTCGTGCTCAGCGCCGGATGCGGCGAAACCGTCGAGACGTCGCTCACGAGCGGGCTTTCGGATCGCGCGAGCGGTTCGGCGCTGTGAGCATGTCGGTCGGCTCTCGCATGGTGGGTATGGCATGTCGCCTAGGCGGGGTCCGATGCCATGGCAACGGCGGGTGGCGCAGGGCACGGCCGCGTAGGAGTGGCGCACCCGGTGTCGATTCCGGACCTGCCTCCCTATGTCCCTCTGCGGAACGTTGTTCCGCGCACGGCCCGATCGCTCGCAATCGATTTGTCGATCGAGGCATTCCGGGTTCTGATGCCGTTCATGGGACGGATGACACCGATTCGTGCCGCGGAGCGCATCCGACGCTTCGAACAGGAGAGGATTTTCATGCCGAACTACCGGGTGGATTTCGAGAAGCAGATCTTCGGGCTTCCCTTCACCATCGGATCGGTGGAGATCCATCGCGCGCGCGACCCCGACCGCGCCCGGCGGGCCGCCGAGCTGAAGTTCGCCCGCCAGTACGGCCTGGGCGACTGGCGCGAGCGCGCCGACAGCGCCGTGGTGGCGCAGGCCGGCGACGAGCGCCGATAGGGCGTCGTACCTCGCCCGGAGGGTCTGGTCCCGCGCGCCGTCACGCCGTAAACGGTGTGGCCGACGGCATCGCCGTCCGGGACGACCGGGGCCTCCGCGGCGGCCGGTTTCGAGGCGAGACGCGGAAGGCGATCCATGGCGGCGATCTCTTTCTTCGGCGACCTCCTCCAGACCATCAGCGATCGCGGTCGCGACCTCATCGGCATCGGCCGCGGCGACCTCGCCGCCCGGGCCAACGCCGCCGAACTGGTCAAACTCTGCGACGACCTGATCTCGCGGCGCGGCGAAGCCTCCGGCGTCGCCCTGGCGCGGCTGATCCTCGACCGTTACGCGACGCTGGGCACCGACGAGCGCCACGCCTTCCTGCGGCTCGTCGCCATCGAATTCGACGCGGATCACGACGCGGTGGACGCCGCGATCGAGGCCTACCGCGCCGACCCGACGCGAGCGCGCCTCGGAAGCCTGCACGAATCGGCCGAGCCGCGCTCGCAGGAGCTGATCCGCCGCCTCAATCTCGCCCGCGACGGGACGCTCAGCCTCGTGCGCATGCGCGAGGACCTGTTCGACCTGCGCCGAATCCTGCGCGACGAAGGCGAGCCGAACCTGATCGACGCCGCCGACAGCCTCGATTCGGATTTCGAGCACCTGTTTGCCTCGTGGTTCAATCGCGGCTTCCTGGTGCTGCGCCACATCGACTGGACGACGCCGGCCCACATCCTCGAAAAGATCATCCGCTACGAGGCGGTCCACGAGATCGCCGGATGGGACGACCTGCGCCGCCGCATCCAGCCGGTGGACCGGCGCTGCTTCGCCTTCTTCCACCCGGCGCTGGTCGACGAACCGCTGATCTTCGTCGAGGTCGCCCTGACGAGCGCGATCGCGCCGGCGATCGCGCCGATCCTGTCGCAGGCGCGCGACCCGCTGCCGCTGAAGTCGGCGACCACGGCGATCTTCTACTCGATCTCGAACTGCCAGAAGGGCTTGGCCGGCGTCACCTTCGGCAACTTCCTGATCAAGCAGGTGGTGGAGGACCTCGCCCGCGAGATCCCGACCCTGAAGACCTTCGTCACGCTCTCACCGGTCCCGGGCTTCGCGCGCTGGCTCGACCGCGAGCGGCGCGCGGACGCCCCGCAGGGCCTGACCCGCGACGACATCGAGGCGTTGCGCCAACTCGACGAACCGGATTGGGCGACCGATAAGGCGAAGTCCGACGCCGTGCGCAAGGCGCTGCTGCCGGCCGCCGCCGCCTACTTTCTGCGCGCCAAGAACGAACGGGGCCGACCGCTCGATCCGGTGGCCCGCTTCCACCTCGGCAACGGTGCCCGGCTCGAGCGGATCAACTTCCTCGGCGACGTCTCGGGGAAGGGGCTGAAGCAGTCCTACGGGCTGATGGTCAACTACCTCTACGACCTGTCGGCGATCGAGAAGAACCACGAGACCTATGCCAACCTCGGCACGGTGTCGGCCTCCGGCGCCGTTTCGCGCGAGTTGCGCGCCAACCTGCCGCCGCCGCGCTCCGTCGCCCTCGCCGAGGCGTGAGGCCGGTGGGCCGAAGTCGATCATCCGTTCCGCTGGGCGTTGTGTCATGACGAATCATCTCTTCGCGCTGATCTGCGAGGCCTTGCCGGCGGAGGCCGCGGCCAAGACCTTCATCGAGACTCCGGACGGGCGCCGCCACAGCTACGCCGACATGCTCGCGCGCAGCGGCGCCTACGCGAACGCCCTCGTTGCCGCCGGCGTCCGCCCTGGCGACCGGGTCGCGGTGCAGGTCGAGAAGAGCGCCGAGGTGGTGTTCCTCTATCTCGGCGCGGTCCGGGCCGGCGCAGTGTTCCTGCCGCTGAACACCGCCTACACGGCGGCCGAGGTCGCCTACTTCCTCGGCGACGCCGAGCCCGCCCTGTTCGTCTGCGACCCGGCCAAGCGCGCGGCTTTGGCGCCGGTCGCAGAGAATGCGGGCACCACCCGCGTGCTCACGCTCGACGCCTCCGGCCGAGGCACCATCGCCGAGGCGGCTGACGCGCAAGGGGCGGACTTCGCCGACGTGGCGCGGGGGCCGGAGGATTTGGCCGCGATCCTCTACACTTCCGGCACCACGGGGCGCTCGAAGGGCGCCATGCTCAGCCACGATAACCTCGCTTCGAACGCGCGCACGCTGGTCGAGGCCTGGCGCTTCACCGCCGACGACATGCTGATCCACGCGCTTCCAGTGTTCCACACCCACGGGCTGTTCGTGGCGATCAACACCGTGCTGGCCTCGGGCGGCAGCATGCTGTTCCTGCCGCGGCTCGACGCCGGCCTGATCCTCAAGCTGATGCCGCGGGCGACCAGCATGATGGGCGTGCCGACCTTCTACACCCGCCTGCTCAAGGATCCCGGCCTGACCCAGGCGGCGACCGCGCATATGCGGCTCTTCACCTCCGGCTCGGCGCCGCTGCTCGCCGAGACCCACGCCGAATGGCAGGCCCGCACCGGCCACGCCATCCTCGAGCGCTACGGCATGACCGAGACCAACATGAGCACCTCGAACCCCTATGGCGGCGAGCGCATCGCCGGCACGGTCGGGTTCCCGTTGCCGGGCGTCGAGCTACGCGTCGTGGATCCCGACACGGGGTCCGCGCTCGGTCCCGAACAGGTCGGGATGATCGAGGTGAAGGGCCCGAACGTGTTCAAGGGCTACTGGCGCATGCCCGAGAAGACCGCGGCCGAGTTCAAGTTGGACGGCTACTTCGTCACCGGCGACCTCGGCAAGGTCGACGGGCGTGGGTACGTCCACATCGTCGGCCGCGGCAAGGACCTCATCATCACCGGCGGCTTCAACGTCTACCCGAAGGAGGTCGAGACCGAGATCGACGCGATGCCGGGCGTCGTCGAATCGGCGGTGATCGGCCTGCCGCACGCCGACTTCGGCGAAGGCGTCACCGCAATCGTGGTCGGCGCCGAGGACGCCCCCGACGAGAAGGCGGTGCTTGCCCACCTCGAAGGGCGCCTCGCCCGCTTCAAGTGTCCGAAGCGGGTGCTGTTCGCCGACGACCTGCCGCGCAACGCCATGGGCAAGGTCCAGAAGAACATCCTGCGCGACCAGCACGCCGGCCTGTATCGCGACGGTGCCGGCGCAGCCTAACCGGTCAAGGATTGAGCGTTCGCCGCGTTCGCTTACCGAGGCGGGGTGCCGCCCGCGCCTCCGGCAGGCGCGTCCGAGCGAGAGCCCGCTGGATCACTCCGCCGCCTGCTGCATCCGCAGGCGCTGGTTCTGTCCGATGGTGCGGGAGATCAGCGAGCGGCGCGCGCTGTAGCTGGCCGAGACCAGGGGATAGTCCACCGGCAGGCCCCACTTGGTGCGGTAGGCCTCGGGCGACAGGCCGCGCAGCGTGAGGTGCCGGCGCAGCGCCTTGTAGGGCTTGCCGTCCTCGAAGCTGACGATCGTGTCCTGGCGGATCGAGGCGCGGATCTGCGCATCGGTCGGCTTGGCCAGCACCGGCTTCGGCGGGGTCGCCAGGCCCGTGAGCGAGCCGTGGACCGTGCGGATCAGGTCCGGCAGGCCTGTCACCGGTACGGAGTTGCGCGCGACGTAGGCGGTGAGGATCTTCGCGGCGAGGGCGATGGGGTCCGTCGTGGTCTGCACGGTTCGTCTCCTTCCGAAGGCTGTCGGGTCGGTGCGTGTCCAAACGTGCTGTCGCCGGGAACTCGATGTCGGCGTCGTCGATCACCCGGAACGGTCGCGGCAGGTCGGCCTGCCGCGGCACGATTATGCGCGCGGAAGGCCGAAACACAACTTCTGCGCGACTCAATCAGTGATTTAAATCTACTTAGAATTGATTAACAGGCTCAAGTCGGTTGTAATAAGACGCCTCTGAGGTCGTCGCCCTGCGGTTTCGCGTTTGGGAGCATGAGGTTGGCCACCACCGACGCGTCGACGCCTCGACAGTCCAAGCTATACAATTCCCGGTTGCATTTGCGGTCATCGGCCGAGTGCGGCGGTTTGGGCGCGGCTCAGGTCTTTACCGCTGGGCGATCGTCGCCGAGAACCGGATGCGGAGGAGCGCATCATGGAAGTCCTGGTCGTCGGTGCGGGCGTCGTCGGTCTCGCGGTGGCGCGTGCCCTTGCACTGCGGGGACACGAGGTGGTCGTGGCGGAAGCGGCCGAGGCGATCGGCACCGGCGTGTCCGCGCGCAACTCGGAGGTGATCCACGGCGGGATGTACTACCCGGCGGGCTCGCTCCGGGCGAAGCACTGCGTCGCCGGCGCGCGGATGCTCTACCGTCTTTGCGCGAGCCACGGCATCGGCCACCGCGCCTGCGGCAAGCTGATCGTCGCCACGACGGACGCCGATGCCGGGACGATCGCCGCGATTCGCGATCGTGGCGTCGAGAACGGCGTCGAAGGCCTGGAGCTGCTGGACGCCGCCCAGGCCCGGCGCCTCGAACCCAACATCTCCTGCACCGCTGCGCTGCTGTCGCCGCAGACCGGCATCGTCGACAGCCACGGCCTGATGCTCGCCCTGCAGGGCGAGCTCGAGGATCGCGGTGGGGCGATCGCGCTCCATACTCCCGTCACGGGTTTGGCGCGCAAGGATGGCCGCTGGGTCGCGACCTTCGGTGGCGCGACGCCGGGCGAGTACCCGTGCGATGCCGTCGTCAACGCCGCCAGCCTCGACGCGCAGATGCTCGCCGCCCACACGGACGGGTACCCGGCCGAGCGGGTGCCGCGTCGCGTCCTGGCCCGGGGCAACTATTTCGGCTTCACCGGCAAGGCGGCCTTCGGACGCCTGATCTACCCCGCGCCGGTCGAGGGCGGGCTCGGCACCCATCTCACCCTGGATCTCGCCGGCCGCATGCGCTTCGGGCCCGACGTCGAGTGGATCGATGCGATCGACTACCGGGTCGACCCGGCCCGCGGCGACGCCTTCTACGCCGCGATCCGGCGCTACTGGCCGGGCCTGCCCGACGGATCGCTGGTCGCAGATTATGCCGGCATCCGTCCGAAGCTCACCGGCCCCGGCGAGCCGGCCGCCGACTTCCGCGTGGACGGGCCGGCGGAGCACGGCCTGCCCGGCCTCGTCCACCTGTTCGGGATCGAGAGCCCAGGCCTGACCGCGAGCCTGTCGCTCGCCGAGGACGTGGCCGACCGGCTGGCGGCGTGACGCGCACAGGCTCGGAAGGCCCGCGAACCGTCAGGACAGGATGCGCAGGGCCAGCGGCACGAAGATCGCGGTGAGGAAGGCGTTCAGACCCATCGCGATGCCGGCGAAGGTGCCGGCGACCTCGCTGACCTGGAACGCCCGCGCGGTGCCGACCCCGTGGGCCGCGAGCCCCACCGCGAAGCCGCGCGCCCGCATGTCCCGGATGCCGAGGGCCTGCATCAGCGGCGTCACCAGGATCGCGCCGGTGATGCCCGTCAGCATCACCAGCACCGCGGTGAGCGTCGGGTCTCCGCCGAGCGCCTCCGAGATGCCCATGGCGACGCCGGAGGTGACGGATTTCGGGCTGAGCGAGACGATCACCGATTCCGGGATGCCGAGGGCGCGCCCGAGCAGGATCGCGCTTCCCAGGGCGACCGTGCAACCGGAGACCAGCGCCGCCAGCATCGGCAGGAGCGCGCGCATCACCGTGGCGCGGTGCTCGTAGAGCGGCATCGCCAGCACCACCGTCGCCGGCCCGAGCAGGAAGTGGACGAATTGCGCGCCGGCGAAATAGGTGGCCCAGGGGGTGCCTGTGAGCGTCAGCACCGTGCCGGTGATCGCGATGGCGATGAGCACCGGGTTTACCACCGGGTGCCGCCCGCTCGCCGCCGAGATCCGGTCGGCCACGAGGTAGGCGACGAGCGTCACCGTCAGCCAAAGCAGCGGCGTGCGCGCGAGGTAGACCCAGACCGCGAACTCGCCGCTCACCGCTCGCTCCCCGTCCGCGCCGTCAACCGCGCGACCCAGAGGAAGACCAGGACGGTGGCGACCAACGCCGCGGCGGTGGAGACTACCACCACGACGGCAAGGCGCAGGCCCTGCGCCTGGACCACGTCGAGGCGCCCGACGATCCCGGCGCCGGCCGGCACGAACATCAGCGACAGGTTGGAAAGCAGCCCGCGCGCCGTCGTCTCCAGCGTTCCGTCGGTGAGCGGCTTCGGCAGGATTCGCGCGAGGCGCAGCGAGCGCCGGTCGCGCAGCACGAGGAAGCCCAGCATCAGCGCCATGCCGAGGACCGGGCCGGGGACGGGCAGGCCGGCGCTGCGAGCGAGGCCTTCGCCCAGCAGCTGCGCCAGCAGGATCAGGGTGAGGCTCGCGATCATCGATCGCCGCCGCTCAGGCCGGATCGAGGGCGATGCCGGGAACACCCTCGCCGCGGGCCCGCGCGATCCCGGCCTCGTCGAAGCCCAGGAGCTTGCCGAGGCGCCAGACCAAGGCCTCCTCGAACTCGTCGATGTTGCCGTCGGCGGCGGCCACCGACCACGCCATCGCCAGGATGCGCCCGCGCTCGCCGGCATCGGCCTCGTGCGGCAGCATCTCGACGAGGCTCGCCACGTCGCGGGTCTCCGAATCGAAGGCGGCGGCCCGGGCGATCAGGGCGTCGGCGGCCTCGGCGCTCACGGCGTAGCGCCCGCGCACCAGCCGCGCGAGGCGCTCCGATTCCGCCGGCGCCAGGATGCCGTCGGCCCGCGCCACGTGGACGAGGAGCGCGGTGGCGGCCAGATGGGTGTCGTCGCCCGGCGCCTCGTGCGCGGCGACGCCGAGGGCCTCGGCGGCATAGGCCCGCAGGCGTGCGATCAACGACATGGCGATGTTCCGGCAACCGGCGCGCCCGGTACGACCGGACCCTTCCCGCCGCACCCGCCCCCGTCAAGGACGTGCGAGACCACGCATACGCTTCCCCGCGCCGGCGTGTCCCGCCTGCATCGCCGAGCGCGCGACGCGCGGTCTCGCCTTGCCAAGCGGGGACCGGACGGCTATGCACCGTGGCCTCGGCATCCGTCTTCGACGCGGCCGCCGACGGATGCCGCTTTAGCTCAGCTGGTAGAGCACCTCATTCGTAATGAGGGGGTCGGGGGTTCGAATCCCTCAAGCGGCACCACTACTTAGTGCTTTCCTCGTTTTCCGAAGACGATCGCCGGTCGGCGTAGGCTGAGCTGGCTCGACGGAACCGTACGTCGGATTTCGCTGGAATATTCGAGTCGATGGCGCGACGCACAAGGCGGCGCTAAGGTGCCTGCGCGGCGTACAGGACCCTCGATATGCGAAGCTTCATCCTCGCTCTGGCGATCGCGAGCGCGCCATTCCCCGCGTTCGCGATCTGCAACTGCGCGTGCGTGAATGGCAACGCCGTCGCGCGATGCTCCTCTACGGCGGACAACATCCCGATCTGCCAGGTGCTGTGCCCGCCATCCGTCGCCACGCAGTCGATCTCCGGGCCTTCGGTCGCGCCCCCCGGTGCACCGCAGCGTCGGCCCGACCCCGTGATCATCAACCAGCAGAACGACGAGCTGAGATCCCAAGGCATCACGCCAAGAGATGGGCAGCCGCTCCGCTGACCGGCGGACAGTCGGCTGAGGCCGAGCACGCGTTTCGGCGTGACGGAGCGGATGCTGGAGCGCGCGGCGACTGGTTGTTCTCAGGTCTGATCTCGAGTTTCAGAAGGCGCGGCTCCCTTCGGAAACGCACGCGGCGCGGCCGAGGGTCGCTGCGCCGACGATGTCCGGAACGGCGCCCCTGAACGCCGGGTTTGCCACCGACCGAGCGCGGCACGCAGGACGCGCCGCCCGATCGATGGGAGACACGATGTCCAACAAGCATCTCAAGACCGACGTGCCGACCGATGCCGACCTGAAGGGGAACCCGGGGATCGGGCAGTCGAAGGGCCTGACCGGCCACGACATCGCGGACATCGAGGCGGACTCGACCGTCGAGGGCGACACCGCCAACGAGACCAAGCTCGACGGTGGCATCGATCCGAACCATCGGGCCCGGACGAACAAGTGACCGTTTCGTCGATCGAAGGCTGAGGTGGCGCGCGTAAAACGGCGGCCCGCCTCAGTCCCCGGCCTTCTTCGAACGCGGGCCGAGCGTCGATGCGATGCTCGTCCATCGCCACGGCTTCTGTGCTCTATCATCGGAAAGGTTTTAATCCCGAATGCTGCGTGCGCGTCGGCACGTCGAGACGGAAAGCGGCTCCCCATCTTGGGTTCAGGCAGAGAGAAACGAACCCAAATCCGGGTTTGACCTGCACAGGAGCCACGCCGTCACCATGAAGACCCGTATCGCCGCCTTCGCCGCCGCTGCTATTCTCGGCGTTGCCTCGATCTCGTCCGCGATGGCCTACGAGACCCCTTCCCGCTACACCGGCTATTCGCCCTACGCCGTCGAGACGACGGGCTCGTTCGGCGGATACGGCCCGCGCTCCGACCGCGACCCGGCCAACTGCCGCATGAGCTCGGCGGCCGAGGGCAACGCCAACCAGCAGAACTTCCCGGTGAAGCAGTACGGCCAGACCTCCGGCGGCAACCGCTGCTGATCGGCCGCGCGACACTGGGCGTCAGGTTCGAGCGGCGGGGTGCGAGCCCCGCCGCCTTCGTTTGCGCCTCCGCGGCTTCCCATCCGGCGTCCATGGCGACATGGTCCGCGCAGGTCCGATCCCGCGCGAGCTGCCGATGACCCCGTCCGACCCCGTCGCCGCCTTCCGCACCGCCCTCGGCGAGGGCGGCGTGCTCACCGGCTCCGACACCGCACGCTACACCCGCGACCAGCGCGATTTGATGCAGGGCGAGGCGGACGCCGTCCTGCGGCCGAGATCGGTGGCGGAGGTGCAGGCGCTCGTCCGCCTGGCGAAGGCCGAGGGTTTTGGGCTGGTGCCCCAGGGCGGCAACACCGGCTACGTCGGCGGGGCGACGCCGCAGGCCGGCCGGCGGCAACTGGTGGTCAGCCTGGAGCGGATGGCGCGCATCCGCTCCGTCGACCCGCTGGATTTCACGCTAACCTGCGATGCCGGCGCGATCCTCGCCGACGCGCAGGCTGCGGCGGCCGCGCACGACCTGCTGCTGCCGCTGAGCCTCGGCGCGGAGGGAAGCTGCCGCCTCGGCGGCAACCTCGGCACCAATGCCGGCGGCCTGCAGGTTCTGCGCTACGGCATGACTCGCGACCTCGTCCTCGGCCTGGAGGCGGTGCTGCCGGACGGATCGCTGTTTTCCGACATGAAGCGTCTGCGCAAGAACAACATCGGCTACGACCTCAAGCAGCTCTTCGTCGGCGCCGAAGGCACGCTCGGCATCGTCACCGGCGTGGTGCTGAAGCTGTGGCCGGCGCAGGATCACCGCGCCACCGCATGGCTGCAGCTCGCCGCCGACGCGCCGATCCCCGAGATCGCCGCGTTCCTCCGCCGCGAGACCTCGGACCTGGTCACGACCTTCGAGCTGATCTCGGC
Organism: Methylobacterium sp. WL120; assembly: GCF_008039465.1. Lineage (NCBI taxonomy): Bacteria > Pseudomonadati > Pseudomonadota > Alphaproteobacteria > Hyphomicrobiales > Methylobacteriaceae > Methylobacterium > Methylobacterium sp. WL120. The sequence continues at coordinate 11,436 of NZ_VRUT01000002.1, forward strand.
CTCTTCGCTCGCGCTGGTCGCCGAGATGCGCGGCGCCCCGACCGGGTTCGCCACCGGGGAGGGCGGAGCGGTGCTGCTCGAGCTCTCGTCCTCGTCTCGGCACATCCCCCTCGACGACGTGCTGATGGCCGCCCTCGAATCGCTGATGGAGCGGGGGTGGATCACCGATGCGGCGTTGGCAAGCTCCGAGGCGCAGCGCGGGGCGATGTGGACCGTGCGCGAGACCATCCCCGAGGGCGAGAAGCACGCAGGCGGCTCGGTGAAGCTCGACATCGCCGTGCCGCTCTCGCAGCTCGGCGTGTTCCTGGTCCGGGCCGGCGCCGTGCTGGCGGAACGGATGCCGGGCGTGCGCCTGTCGTTCTACGGCCATGTCGGCGACGGCAACGTGCACTACAACCTGATGGTGCCGGCGGGCGAGGACCGGCTCGCCTTCACCCGCCGGGTCGAGGACGGCATCGCCCACGAGGTCTACGCGGTGGCGATTGACCTCGGCGGCAGCTTCAGCGCCGAGTACGGAATCGGCCGCTTCAAGCGCGACCTGCTCCATCGCTACGCCGACCCGACCCGGCTGACCTTGATCGAGACGATCAAGCGGGGCCTCGATCCGGACGGGCTGATGAACGCCGGGGCGATGACCGGGCGGCCGTGATGCCGGCCGCCGCCTTTCCACGACTCGCGCCTTTCATCAAGACCATGCTTGGCGCCCGAAGAAAATACATGCATATGCCTGTTTCGGGTGAGGCGCACCGATTCGCGCGAGGGTGATATGATCGTGGTCAGTGCGTCCCATGCCCTGTCGGGATCGCTCGCCCGCGTTCTGGCGCGCCGCGGGGTACATTACGGCTGGGTCTCAGCCGCGGTCACCTTCCTGACCATGCTGGTGACGGCCGGCGCGGTCGGCGCCCCCGGGGTGCTGATCCTGCCGTTGCAACGGGAGTTCGGCTGGGACACGGCCTCGATCTCGTCGGCGCTGGCGATCCGCCTCGTGCTGTTCGGCTTGATGGGCCCGTTCGCGGCCGCCCTGATGAACCGCTACGGCCCGCGTCGGATCGTGCTCTTGGCGCTGGCGCTGATCGCCTCCGGCCTGCTGGCCTCGCTTGCCATGACCCAGCTCTGGCAGCTGATCCTGCTCTGGGGCGTCGTCGTCGGCGTCGGCACCGGGCTCACCGCGCTGGTGCTCGGGGCGACGGTGGCGACGCGCTGGTTCTCGCACCGCCGCGGCCTCGTCGTCGGCCTGCTCACCGCGAGCTCGGCCACGGGACAGCTGATCGTTCTGCCGGTCCTCGCGGCGCTCACCGAGGCGATGGGCTGGCGTGCGGCCCTGCTCACGATCTGCGGCCTGCTCGGGCTGGCGGCGACCTTCGTGTTCCTGCTTCTGCGCGACCGACCGGAAGATGTCGGCCTGCTGCCCTATGGCGAGACCACCGCGAACGCCGCCCCGCCGCGTGGGCTGGCCGTGGGCGCCATCGCAGCCCTGCGCGGGGCGGCGCGGACGAAGGTGTTCTGGGTGCTGTTCTTCACCTTCTTCATCTGCGGCGCGAGCACCAACGGGCTGATCCAGACCCACTTCATCCCGCTCTGTGCCGACTATGGGCTGCGCCCGGTCCAGGCGGCGAGCGTGCTCGCCGGCATGGGCGTTTTCGATTTCGTCGGCACCGTCGCCTCGGGCTGGCTGTCGGACCGCTACGACAACCGCTGGCTGCTGTTCTGGTACTACGGCCTTCGCGGGCTCTCGCTGCTCTGCCTGCCGTTCTCGGACTTCTCGTTCACCGGGCTGTCCCTCTTCGCGGTGTTCTACGGCCTCGACTGGATCGCCACAGTGCCGCCGACCGTGAAGCTCGCCGCGCAACGCTTCGGGCGCGAGCGCGCCAACGTGGTGTTCGGCTGGGTCTTCGCCGGGCACCAGCTCGGCGCGGCCACCGCAGCCTTCGGCGCCGGCCTGTCGCGCACGGAGCTGCAGAGCTACCTCCCGGCCTTCTTCGCCGCCGGCGCGCTTTGCCTCGTCGCCTCGGCGCTGATCCTCACCCTGAGCCCGCCGCGGCGGGAGGGCGTGCCGGGCGCGTTGCCCGCCGCCGGCTGAAGCCTCATACCGGCCTCCGCGCCGCCGCGATCGGGCATCGACCCCCGTCGCCGCGGCAGCCGCCCACGACGGAGGACCAAGCACGGTGTTCAGCCACATCACGATCGGCAGCAACGACCTCGCCCGGACGAAGGCGTTCTACGACGCGCTCTTCGCCGCGACCGGCGGAGAGCCGGGTTTCGAAGATGCCAAGAGGCGGCTGATCTACGCGCACCGCGGCGGCCGATTGATCGTCACCAAGCCGGTCGACGGCAAGGCCGCGACCGGCGCCAACGGCGGCACCATCGGGTTCACGATGGAAAGCCCGGACGAGGCCAAGGCTTGGCACGACGCCGGCGTCGCGAACGGCGGCACATCGGTGGAAGACCCGCCGGGCGAGCGCACGGGGTCAGCCGGCAGGATGTACCTCGCGTACCTGCGCGATCCGGACGGCAACAAGCTCTGCGCGTTCTACCGTTTCCCGGGCTGACGCGGCCGGCGGCTACACCGTCCGGTCGACGAGCCGCCCCTGGCCGGCGGGTGCCGGCGGCGAGGCGGACGCCGCCGTCTCTGCGACCAGGGCGGCGACCGCCTTCTGCGCGTCGATCTGCTGACGCGCGACCGCGGTGCCGATCGACTGAGACAGGGCGCCGCCCTGCATCTGGACGGCTTGGGCAACGAGGCTGGTCATGCCCCATCCTTGCCCCGCGACGATGAAGGACGGGTTACGCGGGTGCTGCGAGGTTCGTCGCGGTCTTCGGCAGGGGGCCGGCTTCGGCCCAACGTCTGCTTCGCGAGCCGAAGCCGGTAACGCCTAGGTCTTCTGCGGGTCCAGCATGACCCACAGGCGCTCGATCCGGCCGTCGACGACATCCGCCACGTCCGAGCCGGTGACGACGACGGGTCCGCCGCTGGGGCCGGCACGCCAGCGCAGGACGCCGAAACCGTGATGCCCGACCGCGGCGCCGTCGGGCACGAAGCGGAAGTCCGGCCCGAACTGTTCGAGAAGCTTGCCGGCGACCTCGGAGATCGCCGCACGACCCCTGACGACGTTCGCGGGCTCGTACATGACGGGGTCGGCGCCATAGAGCTCGTCCAGAGCGCGCGCACGCATGCTGCCGTTACGTTCGTTGAACACCCGTTCCAGGTTCGCGCGGAGCAGGCGGTCGTGGTCCGGCCCATCCGTCGTCGCGGGCGTGATTGCGTCCGGCACGGTGCATCCTTTCGCGGTAGTGATGTCACACGCGAGCGTATCGGCCGGGATGGCGGGTGAGAAGGTGCGGACGGGTGGAGATCCGCCCATCGCAGACCCGACGATTCGCTGTCTCGTCTGGAACCGTCCCCCGCCAGGTCACACGATCACGATCCGCGTCCGCGGCCCCAGCCGCCGCAGCAGCCGCAACAGGTCCGCGCGCTTCAGCGCGACGCAGCCCTCCGTCGGCGTGTAGCCCGGGCGGGCGACGTGCAGGAAGATCGCGGAGCCGCGGCCGGGGCGGATCGGGCCCCGGTTGTGGTCGAGGTCGATCACCACGTCGTAGAGGCCGTCGTCGCGCCACATCCGCTCCGCGCTCACGCCGGGCGCGGGGAGGGCGATCGGGCGGTTGTAGCGCCGGTCGCGGACGTCGTCGCACCAGCCGTCGCCGGGGGCGGTCCGGCGCAAGGGTAGGGCGGTGACGGGGCGGGCGAGGTTGTCCGGCCTGTAGCTGCCGCCGCGCAGGCGAAACCGGCCGCGCGGCGAGCCGCCGTCGCCCTCGCGCTTCACCTGCACGATACCGCCGGCGCCGAGCGCGCAGGGGATGATCGCGGCGCCCGCCTGCAGCAGGCCCTTGCGCCGGTCGCCGACCCGCGGATGCACCTTGAGCGTCGCCAAGGTTCGCGCCGTGCCGGAATCGCGGTGGCGTTCATGAGGACGGGGACGCTTCGTCATGATGCTGGGTGAACCGGAGGTGCGGGCGGCCGGAGGGCGGGAACGTGGCGTCCCTGCGCAGTGAAGCGTGGCGGCGGCGGGTTGGCTGTCACGAAAAGGGTCGTATAATTGTGCACAAGCCAATTCCCCGCCGCGAAAAGCACGTTATTCTAAGGCGTCTACCCGGGTCGAAGAACCCTCGGGTCCTTTGGGAGCGAGATCGTCCGAGCACCGGAACTCCGGGGCGCGATCCGTTCCGGTCGTGCCCAGTCGAAGAGTTCCACGGACGATGTCCAACGCCTACCGCCTCCTCATCTGCGACGACGACGCGATCCTGCGCGAGACCCTGACCGAACAGCTCGACCTCTGCGAGGAGTTCACGGTGGTCGCCGAGATCGATGCGGGCCGCGCCATCGCCCGCGTCGCCTCCGACCGGATCGACCTCGCGGTGATGGATGTCGGCCTGCCCGACATGGACGGCCGCGAGGCCGTCCGCCTGATGCGCAAGAACGGCTTCAAGGGCCCGGTCATCATGCTGACCGCCCAGGATTCCGAGGCCGACACCGTCGAGGGCCTCGAGGCGGGGGCCAACGACTACGTCACCAAGCCGTTCAAGTTCGCGATCCTGCTCGCCCGCATCCGCGCGCATCTGCGCAGCCACGAGGCCTCCGAGGACGCGGTCTTCCAGATCGGTCCCTACACCTTCAAGCCGGGGGCGAAGCTCCTGGTCGGCGAGCGCGGCTCGAAGCTGAAGCTCACCGAGAAGGAGACCGCGATCCTGCGCTTCCTCTACCGCGCCGGGCGCGAGGTGGTCGGCCGCGACACGCTGCTCGCCGAGGTCTGGGGCTACAACGCCCAGGTCACGACCCACACGCTGGAAACCCACATCTACCGGCTGCGGCAGAAGATCGAGCCAAATCCCGGGCTCGCCGCGATCCTCGTCACCGAGGGCGGCGGCTACAAGCTGCTGCCGTGATCCCGGCATGAGCGCCGCCCCGGTCGCCCTGCTCCGCGAGACCCTGGCAAGCCCGATCGGGACGCTGGTGCTCCTGACCGATGCCGACGAGCGCCTGCGCGTCGCCGACTTCGACGACGACCAGGACCGGATGGAAGCGCTTCTCGACCGCGCCTACGGACGCGGCGGCTGGTCGGTCTCCGCATCCCGGCATCTCAGCCGGGCTCTCCGCGCATTGACGCGCTACTTCGACGGCGACCTCACGGCGGTCGACGAGGTCGAGACCGCAACGGGCGGCACAGTGCTTCAGCGCGCGGTCTGGGCGGCCCTGCGGACCGTGCCCGCCGGCACCACCGAGAGCTACGGCGCGCTTGCGGCGCGGATCGGCCATCCCCGCGCGGTGCGCCCTGTCGGCGCGGCCAACGGCGCGAACCCGATCTGCATCGTGGTGCCGTGCCACCGCGTCGTCGGCGCGAACGGCACGCTCACCGGCTACGGCGGCGGATTGGACCGCAAGCGCTGGCTCCTCGACCACGAGGCGCGCCATGCCGGCGTCGGCGACAGAAAACCGCCCGCCGACTTGTTCGGGGCGGCCCTGCTCCGCTGACCCGGCACCCGGCCGCATCCGCTCGCCCGTGACGACCGGATCACGGACGAATCCAACCCGCTGCGTGGTCGCATTTTCTTCATGGGCGCCGGTACCCACCCGGCTCCAAAATGCTCTAAGCATCGTCGATCGGACGCAAAGGATCTCTGCGGGTTGGGCATCGAAGACGACATCGCAATCCTCGCCGCCGCGCCGGTCTTCGAAGCGTTCGGGCGCGACGCCCTGCGCCTGCTCACCTTCGCCGCCGAGCGCCGATCGCTGGAGCCAGGCGAGACCCTTTTCGGGCGTGGCGATCCCGCCGACGGCGGCTTCGTCGTCTTGTCCGGCACGATCGCCCTCGCGCCCCGTGTCGCCGGCGGTGAGACGGTGCTGGCCGGCCGTTCGGCGCTGATCGGGCGCCTCGCGCTGTTCGTTCGCGGCGAACGCCCGGGCGACGCCGCCGCGCAAGGTGCGGCCGAGGTCATGCGCATCACCCCGACCCTGATGCGCCGCGTGCTGGAGGAGTTTCCCGATGCCGCCGCCGTGATCCACGACGCGCTGGCCGAGGACCTGTCCGCGCTGAACCAGGGTTTCGCGCGCGTGCGCGCCATGCTCGACGCGGATTGATCGGGCTCGACGCCTGGTCAGGTTTGCGGCAGCAATGCGCGGGCTGCCTCGACCACGGCGTCGCTGCGGATGTGATGAAGCATGTGGCCGATTCCTGCGAGGCGCTCGAAGCGCGCGCCCGGGATCATGCGGGCGGCCAGCGCACCGTGCATCGTTGGGTTGACCACGATGTCGGCGTCGCCCGCCAGAATCCGAACCGGCACCCGGCAGGTGGCGTAGGCCGCCGCACTCCGGCTCAGCGCCGCCCAGAGCGAGAGCGCGTCCTCGGCCTCGGCGACGATCTGGCCCGGGCGCCCGGCGAAGCCGAACGGGAACGCTTCGGCGAAGGCGCGCGGCATGGTCTGGGGCAGGAACATCGCGTTCCACAGCAACGGCAGCAGCGTCGGGTCGGCGGAGGCGCCGAGCGCGTCCGACAGCATCGGCCCCGAGACCGGCGCGGCGCGCGGGCCGAACAGCACCTGCTCGAGGCGGAGTTCCGGGAAGCAGACCGGGGCGAGCGCCACGATGCCCGAGGCGGAATCCGGGTAGAGCATCCCGTAGGTGAGGGCGACGGCGCCGCCGTAGGAATGCCCGAGGATGACCGGGCGATGCAGCCCCAACGCCTGCACGGCTGCGTGGATCAGCTCGGCCTGTCGCCAGGGCGACGCGTCGGCGCCGCGGAGGCGGGCGCTGTCGCCGTGCCCCGGCCGGTCGACGGCGACGACCCGGAAATATCGGGCCAGCGCCGGCACCGGGCCGAGCCACATGTCCTCCAGCGTCATCAGCGTGCCGTGGATTGCGACGAGGTCCGGACCGGTCCCGGTCTCGGCGTAGGCGATGGTGCGCCCGCCCGGCAGGTCGACGACCTTGCGCCGGACGATCCGCTCGGTCACCGCGGCGGGACCGGGCGGCCCGGAGGCGTCGAGCAACAAAGCCGCCATCTCAGGCCGAGCGCCCGCGTCCGCGCGAAGAGCCCGGCTTTCCGGTGCCGACGCCCGCGAGGGTCAGGGCCGCAAGGCCGAGGCCGATCAGCCCCGCCGTGGCGGCGACGGGATGCAAGGTCGCGCGGGTGTAGGCGCTGGTGCGCATCACGTAGCCCGGCTGGGTGCCCCGGACCTCGCCCGCGTCCTTCGGCGCGTGCAGCGCGCCGGCCGGGTCGCGCGGGTCCTCGCCGCGCTTCTGCATAGCGATGATGGCGGGGGCCAAGAGATCGTAGGCGCCCGGCGCGAACTCCTTGCCGGCCACCATCAGCTTGCCGCCGCCGCCGACGACGATGTCGCGCTGCGGATGCACGGCGGCATGCAGGACGGCGTTCACCACCTCCTCGGGCGGGTAGATCGGAGGCGGCAGCATCGGCTCCCGGTCCATGTAGTTACGCGCCCGCTGCGGCAGCGGCGTATCGATCGAGGTCGGCTTGACCAGCGTCACCGAGACCGGCGCATCCTCGGCCAGCAGCTCCATCCGCAGGGCGTCGGTGAAACCCTTTACCGCGTGCTTGCTCGCCACGTACATGCCCTGGAACGGGAAGGCGAGGTCGGAGGCGACGCTGCCGAGGTTGATCAGCGCGCCGCCGCGCCGACGCAGGTGCTCGACCGCGACGAGCGAGCCGAACACCGTGCCCCAGAGGTTGGTCTGGATCAGGCGCGCGTTGTCCGCGTCCGAGACCTCGCGCAGCGGACCATAGATGGTGAGGCCGGCGACGTTGACCCAGGTGTCGAAACCGCCGAACGCGGCGATCGCCCGGTCGGCCACGGCCTGGACATCGGCGCGGTCGCCGACATCGCAGGGGACGGCCAGGGCGCGGCCGCCGGCCGCCTCGATCTCCGCCTGCACCGTCGCCAGCACGTCTGCGCTGCGCGCGGCCAGCACGACGGTCGCCCCGCGCTCCGCGGCCATCCGGGCGGTCGCGAGCCCGATGCCGCTCGACGCGCCGGTGATGACGACGACCTGGTCGCGCAATGCCTTGTGTTTCATGGCCCTGTTTCCCGCCAACGCTCCGCGCACCGGTCGGCGCGGCGCAGCAATGTCCGGGACCTACCCACGAGGCGCCGAGATGTTGCCGGAGGGCGGCCCGATTCCGTCCGCGTCGGTTGCACGCAGGTGCGCGATCGCCCCGTCGGCGCCCTCAGGTGACAGAGCTGACGGCCGCTTGTAAGCACGGGCGCTCGCTGAAAACCTGCCCGGAAGCCCCATGTCGCACGCTGCCCTCGCCCAGACCATCGAAGCCGCCTGGGAGGACCGCGCCGGCGTCGACACGAACACGCGCGGCGCCGTTCGCGAAGCCGTCGAGGCGGCGCTGGCGCTGCTCGACTCCGGTGAGGCCCGGGTCGCCGAGAAGAGCGGCAACCAGGATTGGGTGGTCAACCAGTGGCTGAAGAAGGCGGTGCTGCTCTCCTTCCGCCTCAACGACATGGCGCCGATCTCCGGCGGCCCCGGCGCGGCGCCGTGGTGGGACAAGGTGCCCTCGAAGTTCGAGGGGTGGAGCGAGGCCGAGTTCCGGGCCGCCGGCTTCCGCGCCGTGCCCGGCTGCTTCGTCCGCCGCGGCTCCTACATCGCCCCCGGCGCCGTTCTGATGCCCTCGTTCATCAACCTCGGCGCGCGGGTCGGCAAGGGCACCATGGTCGACACCTGGGTGACGATCGGCTCCTGCGCTCAGGTCGGCGACAACTGCCACATCTCGGGCGGCGCCGGCATCGCCGGCGTGCTCGAGCCGCTGCAGGCCAACCCGGTGATCATCGAGGACAACTGCTTCATCGGCGCCCGCGCCGAGGTCGCCGAGGGCGTGATCGTCGGCGAGGGCAGCGTGCTCTCGATGGGCGTCTACATCGGCGCCTCGACCCGCATCGTCGATCGCACCACCGGCGAGGTCTTCTACGGTCGTGTGCCGCCCTATTCGGTGGTCGTCTCCGGGACGATGCCCGGCAAGCCGCTGCCGGACGGCTCGCCCGGCCCGGGCCTGTACTGCGCCGTCATCGTCAAGCGCGTCGACGCCGGCACCCGCTCCAAGACCGCGATCAACGAACTGCTGCGCACCTGATCCGGGCAGGGCACGACCCGATGCGCGGGACCCTGACCCTCGACCTCATGGTGGCCGGCCACGCCGTGCCGACCCCCTGCGACTGGGTCGGGTCCGGCGCCGACGTGCTGCTGCTGCCGGCGCTCTCGACGATCGCGTCGCGGGCCGAGATGGCCGGGCTCGCCGCGCGTCTCGCCGCGGACCATCGCTGCCTGATCCCGGATTGGCCCGGCTTCGGCGCGCATCCGCGGGCGCGGCTGCCCCTGAACCCGGCGACGTTCCACGCCTACCTCGACGCCCTGCTGGCAGCCGCCCCCGGCCCCTACGCGATCGGGGTCGGCGCGGGGCACGCGGCGGCCTACCTCGTCGCCGCCGCGCGACGGCATCCGAAGGCGTTCGCGCGGCTGGTGCTGGTGGCCCCGACATGGCGCGGCCCGCTTCCCACCGTGATGGGGCCGGAGCGACAGGGCCTGTTCACCGCGATCCGCCGCGCCGTCGAGGCGCCACTCCTGGGCGACGCCCTCTACGGCCTCAACATCCGCCCGAAGGTGATCGGCCGGATGATGCGCGCCCACGTCTACGGCGACGCCGCGCATGTCACCGATTCGCTGATCGCGGAGAAGACTGCGATCACCCGGCAGCGGGGCGCGCGCTTCGGCACGGCGGCCTTCGTCACCGGCGGACTCGATCCGGTGCCGACGCGCGACGCGTTCCTCGGCCTGTTCGGCGACGGCCTGCCGCCGGTCCGCGTGCTGCGCCCGAGCCGCGCCCCGCGCCGGTCCGCCGCCGAGATGGACGCGCTCGTCGCCTCCGGCCGCGTCGAGGGCCGACCGGTGCCGGGTGCCCTGAGCCCGCACGAGGAATACCCGGACGAAATCGCCGAGGCGATCCGCGCAGCCTGACCCCCTTCTCCCCGCGGGCGGGGAGAGGGGATGCGCGCTCAACAATCGTCCAGGGCGACGTGGCGATCGATCGCTCCGGCAGAGATGGCGTCGAACAGACCGCTCAGCTCCAGGCGTGTGACGGCGGCGCTACGCCGTTCAGCGCGTGGTTGCCGACGATCGCCACCTTCCAGCGGACGGGGTCGTGCAGCGTGTGCGTCCGCGCGTTGCGCCAGTGGCGGTCGAGGTTGTGCTCGGCGAGCGTCGAGCGCGTGCCGGCGAGCTCGAACAGCTTGTTGGAGGCCGCGAGCGCGATCTCGGTGGTGAGCACCTTCGATTCCGCCACCGCGATCTTGGCCGCGTCCACCAAGGCCGCGTCGTGGTCGGGGAGGGCCGCGTCGATCGCGAGGCCGGCCCGGTCGAGGATCGCCTCGGCCGCGTGCAGACGGATGGTGAGGTCGCCGACAGCCTGGATGGTATAGGGGTCGTCGGACGCCCGCTCCTGGTCGGCGTCGATCCAGGGCCGCGCCTTCTCGCGTACGAAGGCGATGGTGTCGTCGAGCGCCGCGCGGCCGATGCCGGCGTCGATCGCCGCCTGGATGATCTGGAAGATCGCCCCGTCGAGGCGCGGCAGCTCCTGGTAGGCCTTCCAGGCCGGGACGAGGTGGCTCTTCTCGACGCGCACATTCTCGATCAGCACCGTGCCGCTCGCCGTGCCGCGCTGGCCGAAGGCCGACCAGTCGTCGATCACCGTGAGCCCGGGCGCGTTGCGGTCGGCGATCGCGTACCAGGCGCGGCCGGCATCGTCGACGGCGACGATCGGCACGAGGTGGGCGAGCAGCGCGCCCGTTGCGTAGAACTTCTGGCCCTGCACGATCACGTGGTCGCCGTGATCGGTGAAGTGGGTGGCGAACTCGGCGGCACGCGGCGTGCCCTTCTCCGAGAACGCGTTGCCGAAGCGGGTGCCGAGCAGCACCTCGGCGAAGAGCAGCGCCTGCTGATCCGGGTCCGACACCGTGCGGATCGCCGCCACGATGCCGAGATGGTTCTGCGCGATCTGCGCGATGGAGGGGTCGGCCGCCGCGACGATGGCGACGACCTGTGCCAGCGTCCGGTACGAGACCTCCGGGCCGCCGTAGGCGCGGGGCACGTTGATCGACCACAACCCGCTCTGCGAGAACCGGTCGAGCTCCGCCAGCGGCCGCGTGTGTGCGAGGTCGCGCTCGGACGCGCCCTCACGGATCGAGGCGGCGAAGTCATGCGCGACCCGGATCGCCTCGGCGTCGTCGCGGATGACGTGGGCGGGCTCGGCCGGCCGGGCCGGCCCTGGGGCGCCCTGCGCGGGCAGGGTCCCGGCGAGGGCACGGGTGTCGACGGCGATGTTCATCGGTGTCTCCAGAGTGAGAGTGCTCGCTCGCGCCTTTCCCCCCCTCACTGCGAGGGGAGGGGGCAGGGACCGGCTCGGCGCCTACGCCGCCTCGGCGCGCTCGGCCCGCGCCGCCTCGAGCGCGCGCACCCGCGGGATGATGTGCTCGCCGAAATACGCGACCTCTTCCTGGAAGTGCAGGAAGGCGAGGAGCGCGAGGTCGGTGCCGGCATCCTTCAGGGCGAGGATGCGCTCGGCGATCTGGTCCGGGGTGCCGATCAGGTCGGTCTTGAAGCCGTCGTTGTACTGGACGAGGTCCTCGAAGGTGGACTTCGCCCAGTTGCCCTCGCCCTCGGGCGAGGCCTTGCCGGCATTCTTCGCCTCGTGGCCGAACGCCTTCACCGCGTCTGCGTTGGCGTGGTCGATGATCTCCTGCAGCACAGCGCGCGCCTCTTGCTCGGTGTCGCGCGCGATGACGAAGGCGTTCACGCCGACCTTCACCGTGTGGCCGTTGGCGGCGGCCTTCGCCTGAAGGTCGTCCACCTGCGCGCGGACGCCCGCCGGCGTGTTGCCGTTGGTGAAGTACCAATCGGAGACGCGGGCCGCCATGTCGCGCGCCGCCCGCGACGACCCGCCCTGGAAGATCTCCGGCGTCACCGCAGGCTTCGGCTTGAGGTTGTAGTTGGTGTAGCGATAGAAATCGCCGCGGAACGTATAGTTCTCCTGGGTCCAGATCCCGCGCAGCGCGGTGATGAACTCCTCGGAGCGGCGATAGCGCTCGTCGTGGTCGAGCCACGGCTCGCCGATGGCGCGGAACTCACCCGAGAACCAGCCGGAGACCAGGTTGATCGCGATGCGGTTCTCGGTCAGCTCGCTGATCGTGGCGATCTGCTTGGCGGCGATGGTCGGGTTCCACGGCCCGGGCAGCAGTGCGGCGATCACCTTCAACTTCGTGGTGGCGGCGAGCAGCGCGTGGCTGAACGCCACCGATTCGTGCTGGAACTCGGCGCCGTAGCCGGCGGTGAAGCGGATCTGGGTCAGCGCGTAGTCGAAGCCGGCCTCCTCGGCGATCCGCGCGAGCTTTCGGTTGTAGTCGGCATCCCAGCTCGTGCGCTGCGGGATCGTGCTGATCACGAGCCCGCCAGACACGTTCGGCACCCAATAGGCGAAGCGGATCGGCTCCTCGGTCGCGTTGCGGTTGGTCATCGGATGTCCCCCTCCTCGTCATTCGTCACTTGTCGGTGCGATACGATCGTCCAGCGCATGTCCCTGATGGGTTACGCGCCGATCGGCCGAACAGATGCGCCCTGTAGGCGTGCCTTCAAAGTATTTCCAAAGTCCTGATCCAGGTCAAAGGAAGCAAAGCGCAAATTTTTGCTGGATCAGGCAAGGACGTTCCACTGGCCGCAGGTCCGGCGGGAGAAACCTTCCATCGTGGGCATCCAGGAGGCGGGGCCGCCCGTGGAGAAACGGCATCGCACCCACTTCGTTCTTCTTAAAGAACGTTTCAGTCCGCTGATGCGCGGGATGATTGCAAATTTCGCCTCGTACTCACGTCCGAGAGAACAAAACCCCTCGATCCGATCGCTTGAGAAGACGTTCGCCTCGTTCGCCGCGTTCTTTTGCAAGAACGTTTCATTGACCGCGCAGGCCGCACGCCTCACCTTCAGGAGGACATCGCGGCAGGGTCCGGAACGATGGGGGCGGCCTTCGCCCTCCAGCCCCGTCTTTGTCCCGCGACACCCTCAATTCGAGACGAGACCTTGACGATGACGCGACCAAAACTCGTGGGCTTCAGCGCCAACCTCCAGCGCCCGTCCAAGACCCGCGCCCTGGTCGAGGCCGTGGGCGAGTCCGCCGCGGCGGATGGCGGCTTGGACCTGCGCCTGTTCGACCTCGTCGACGCCGGCACAGGCCTCGGCGCGGCCTGGTCGCGGGATGCGCTGTCGCTGCCGGCCCGCCGCGTGGTCGAGGCGATCGAGGGGGCGGATGCGCTCGTCGTCGGCTCGCCGGTCTACAAGGGCAGCTTCACCGGCTTGTTCAAGCACCTCTTCGACCTGATCGACCCGCTGGCCTTGGCCAACAAGCCGGTCGCGATCGTCGCCACAGGCGGCGGCGCCCGCCACGCGCTGGTGGTCGAGCATTCCTTCCGGCCGCTGTTCGGGTTCTTCGGCGCCCTGCAGGTGCCGACCACCGTCTACGGCTCCGACCCCGACTTCACCGACGGGCTGCCGACCGATCCCGGCGTGCGCGACCGCATCGCCCAGGCCGGCGCCCAGCTCGCCGCCCTCGTCCGCGCCGCGGGAGCAGCGGAGGCCGCCGCCCCCGCGGCCCGCGCGGTCGCACGCTGAGGCCGGCGATGCTCGACCGTCGCCGCCTGCTCGCCACGGCTTTCGCCGCGGCGCTGCCCCTGTCCCGTGCCGCGCGCGCCGCGGAGCCCGGCGTCCTGCGCATCGGCTACCAGAAGAACGGCATCCTCGTCGTCGCCAAGCAGCGCGGCGTCATCGAGGAGCGGCTGGCGCCACTCGGCCATTCGGTGCGCTGGGTCGAGTTCTCGTTCGGGCCGCCGTTGCTGGAGGCGCTCTCCCTCGACGGCATCGATTTCGGGCAGACCGGCGACGCCCCGCCGATCTTCGCGCAGGCCGCGCGATCGAGCCTCGTCTACGCTGCGGCGCAGGAGGCCGGCGGCTCCGGCTCGGGAATCCTGCTGCCGAAGGGCTCGGCGATCAAAACGCTCGCCGAGCTGAAGGGCAAGCGCGTCGCCTTCGCCAAGGCGTCGAGCGCCCACAACCTCACCGTCGCCGCCTTGGAGAAGGCCGGCCTCACCTATGCCGACATCGAGCCGGTGACGTTGGCGCCGGCCGATGCCGCGGCTGCGTTCTCGCGCGGCAGCATCGACGCCTGGACGATCTGGGACCCGTACTACGCCATCGCCGAAGGCGGAGACGGCGTCCGCGTGCTCGCGACCGCCAAGGAGATCGCCCGGCAGAACAACTTCTTCCTGGCGAGCCGCGCCTTCGCCGAGGGCCGCGGCGCGGTGCTTTCCGAGGTGATCGACGTGCTCGGGGGCGTCGCGCGCTGGTGCGGCGAGAACCGCGGCGCAGTCGCCGACCTGCTCTCGAAGGGCACCGGCGTGCCGCTCGCCGCCACGCGCCGCGCGGTAGACCGCACCGACTACCTCATCGGCCCGATGAACGACCGCGTCGCCGCCGAGCAGCAGGCGATCGCCGACCGCTTCCACGCCCTGAAGCTGATCCCGAAGCCCATCCGCGTCGCCGACGCGGTCTGGACGCCACCTGCACGCAACGGCTGATCCGCGATGACCGACGCCCCCCTTTCCCCCGCGCCGCGCGCCGCACTCGACACCCTGACGGAGGCCGGCGCGCCGATGCGCCGCCGCACCGTGCTCTCGGCCGGGCTCGGCCTCGCCGCCGCCTTCGCCCTGCGCTCGGCGCGCGCCGCCGCCACCGTGCGGATCGGCTACCAGAAGTACGGCTCGCTCGTCCTGCTGAAGGGCCGCGGCAGCCTCGCGAAGGCGTTGGCGCCGCTTGGCTACGACGTCGCATGGTCGGAGTTTCCCTCCGGTCCGCCCTTGCTGGAGGCGCTGAACGCCGGGGCGATCGACCTCGGCTCGGCCGGCGAGGCCCCGCCGATCTTCGCGCAGGCCGCGAGCGCCGACCTGCGCTACGTCGGCACCGAGCCGCCGGCCCCGCGCGGTGAGGCGATCCTCGTGCCCAAGGACAGCCCGGTCCGGTCCGTGGCGGAGCTGCGCGGCAAGACCATCGCGCTTAACAAGGGCTCCAACGTGCACTTCCTCGTGGTGCGCGCCCTGGAGAAGGCCGGCGTTCCCTACGACGCGGTGAAGCTCGTCTTCCTGTCGCCGGCGGATGCCAACGCCGCCTTCGTGCGCGGTGCCGTCGACGCCTGGGCGATCTGGGACCCGTACCTCGCGGCGGCCGAGCGCTCCACCGGCGCGCGCGTGCTGGCCGACGGCAGCGGGATCGCACCGAACCGGCAGTTCTACCTGTCGCGCCGCGGCTTCACCGAGGCGAGCCCGGAGGTCGTCGTCGCGATCCTGCGGGCGGTCGCCGAGGTCGACACCTGGGCCGCCGGCAACGGCGCCACGGTCGCGGCCGAGCTTGCGCCTTCGGTCGGCATCCCGGCGCCCGTGCTGGCGGTGGCGCTCGAGCGCCTGTCCTACGGCGTCGCCCCCCTCGACGCGCAGGCGATCGCCGACCAGCAGGCCGTGGCCGACGCCTTCCACGCCCTCGGCCTCCTGCCCAAAGGCATCCGGGTCGCCGACGCGGTCTGGACCCATCCGGAACGGAAGGCGGAGATCCGATGAGCACCACCCCCTCCCGCATCCGCGACGCCGCGCTGCCCTGGCTCTTGCCCGTCGCGATCGTGCTCGGCTGGCAGGCGGCGGTCTCGGCCGGCCTGGTCTCGAACCGCTTCATGCCGGCCCCGCTCGACGTGGTCCGGGCCGGGATCGAGGCGGGGCGCACCGGCGAACTCTGGACCAACCTCGGCGTCAGCACGCTGCGCGCGCTCGCCGGCTTCGTGGTCGGCGGCGGCATCGGCTTCGGGCTCGGCCTTGCCAACGGCCTGTCGCGCCTGTCCGAGCGGCTCACCGACACCTCGGTGCAGATGGTGCGCAACGTGCCCCACCTGTCGCTGATCCCGCTGGTGATCCTGTGGTTCGGCATCGGCGAGGAGGCCAAGCTGTTCCTGGTCGCGCTCGGGGTGTTCTTCCCGATCTACGCCAACACCCTGCACGGCATCCGCTCGGTCGACCCGGCGCTGGTCGAGATGGGCCGCGTCTACGGCATGTCGAACGCCGAGCTGTTCCGCCGCGTGGTGCTGCCGGGGGCGCTCCCGTCGATCTTCGTCGGCCTGCGCTACGCGCTGGGCATCATGTGGCTGACGCTCATCGTCGCCGAGACCATCTCGGCCTCGTCCGGTCTCGGCTACATGGCGATGCAGGCGCGCGAGTTCATGCTCGTCGATGTCGTGGTGCTGGCGATCCTGATCTACGCCGCGCTCGGCAAGCTTGCTGACGCGCTGACGCGGCAGCTGGAACGCAGCTGCCTCGCCTGGAACCCCGCCTACAGGAGCGCCTGATGCTGCGCGACGCCAACCTTCGCGACACCCCGCAGCCGCCGGACGCCGACACGAACGCGGGTGCCTTCGCCCTTGGCAACAGGGAGAGGGGCGTGACCTCTTCGGAAACGGTTGATCCCTCCCCCCATTCCTCGCCCGACCGGGAGAGGGGAGCTCGCGGCATCGCCGTCACCGTTCGCGACCTGCACAAGAGCTTCGACGGCAACGCCGTCATCTCCGGGCTCGACCTGTTCCTGCCCGCGGGCGGCTTCACCGCGGTCGTCGGCCGGTCCGGTTGCGGCAAGAGCACCCTGCTGCGCCTGATCCTCGGGCTCGAGGCGCCGACCGCCGGCCGCGTCGCGCTCGACGCCGGCGAACCCGGCCTGCGGCGGAGCGAGCGGCCGCGGCGCATCATGTTCCAGGAGCCGCGGCTGCTGCCTTGGGCGCGGGTGGTCGACAACGTCGCCGTCGGCCTGTCGGGCATCGGCACGAAGCCGGAACGGCGCGAACGCGCGCTCGTGGCCCTCGACCAAGTCGGGCTCGCGGACAAGGCCGGCGCTTGGCCCGCGACCCTGTCGGGCGGCCAGCGTCAGCGCGTGGCGTTGGCGCGCGCGCTCGTCAGCGGCCCCGGCCTGCTGGCCCTCGACGAGCCGCTGGGCGCCCTCGATGCGCTCACCCGCATCGGCATGCAGGATCTGATCGAGCGGATCTGGCGTGCGGACGGGTTCACCGCGCTCCTCGTCACCCACGACGTCGGCGAGGCGGTGGCGATGGCCGACCGCATCCTCGTGGTAGATTTCGGCCGCATCGCCCTCGACCTGCGGGTCGATGTGCCCCGGCCGCGCCGCCGCGGCGACCCCGACCTCGCGCGCCTCGAAGGCCGCATCCTCGAACACCTGCTCGGCGCGCCCCAGGCCGCCTGAGCCGACACGGAGATCTTTCGATGACCGCCTCGACCGACAGCACGATTCAGGACGGGAAGACGGACGTCCTCTGGTTCCTGCCGACGCATGGCGACGGCCGCTACCTCGGCGCGTCCGAGGGCGCCCGCGACGTGTCGCTCTCCTACCTTCGCCAGATCGCGCAGGGCGCAGACGCGCTCGGCTATTACGGCGTGCTGCTGCCGACCGGCCGCTCATGCGAGGACAGCTGGGTCGTCGCCTCCGCGCTCGCCCCGCTGACGCAGCGCCTGCGCTTCCTCGTCGCCGTGCGCCCGGGCCTGATGGAGCCCTCGGCCGCCGCCCGCATGGCCTCGACCCTGGACCGGATCTCCGGCGGGCGCCTGCTGATCAACGTCGTCACCGGCGGCGACCCGGTGGAGCTGCGCGGCGACGGCGTGTTCCTCGATCACGATGCGCGCTACGCGGTGACCGACGAGTTCCTGCACATCTGGCGCGGGCTGATGGCCGGCGAGACGGTGACGTTCGAAGGCAAGCACCTGTCGGCCGAGAACGGACGGCTGATCTTCCCGCCGGTGCAGAAACCCTACCCGCCGCTCTACTTCGGCGGCTCGTCGCCGGCCGGCATCGGCGTCGCGGCCGAGCATTGCGACGTGTACCTGACCTGGGGCGAGCCCCCGGCGGGCGTGGCCGAGAAGATCGCCACCGCACGCGCCGCCGCCGAAAAGCGCGGCAAGACCTTCTCCTACGGCATCCGCCTGCACGTGATCGTGCGGGAGACCGAGGGCGCCGCCTGGGAGGCGGCCGACAGCCTGATCTCGAAGCTCGACGACGCCACCATCGCCAAGGCGCAGGCGACGCTGAAGCGCCAGGATTCCATCGGGCAGAGCCGGATGATGGCGCTGCACGGCGGCAGCCGCGACAAGCTGCAGGTCTCGCCGAACCTCTGGGCCGGCGTCGGCTTGGTGCGCGGCGGCGCCGGCACGGCGCTCGTCGGTTCCGCCGACCAAGTCGCCGACCGGATGAAGGAGTACATCGACCTCGGGATCGACCGCTTCATCCTATCGGGCTACCCGCATCTTGAGGAGGCCTACCGCTTCGCCGAGCTGGTCTTCCCGAAGCTGCCGCTCCGCGCCACCACCGGCATCGGACCGACCAACGCCCGCAACGACGGCCCGTTCGGCGAGGTGATGGCCAACGACATCGTGCCGACGCGCCAAGTCTCTGCGCACTGAAAGCCAGCCTCGGACGTGCCACCCGCGCGGCGCATCCGGTCTTCTCAAGCCTCCCGCGCCATGCTATCCGGCGCGGATCGCGGGTGTAGCTCAATGGTAGAGCAGCAGCCTTCCAAGCTGAATACCCGGGTTCGATTCCCGGTACCCGCTCCATACCTCCCAAATCCCATGAATCGGTCGCAGTCGCGGCGTCGCCTCTATCGTGCGACCGCCGCGAAGTGCTCGATCAATCGCGGGCCGTCCCAGATCTCGATCGCGCGACCTTCGGCCAGGGCGAGGGCATGCGCGATGGCCTCGTCGTCGCCGTAGGCCGGGAGTGCGTGCAGGCTCTTCGCGCCGTCGGCGCCGGTGACGACGGCATGGTAGCGCGGCCCTTGCGCCGGCACCTTTCGGGCGCGGGCGGTGTCGGCGCCCGGCGGCAAAACTTCGTCGCGGATGGGCTCGGCGTCGTTCGCGACCGCATCCCGCTTCTCGGCCATCCGGTGAGGTCTCATCCAGGCGGGGTGGAGGAGACGTCCTGGCCATCCGCGCATCGCCCAGCGATCCAGGGCGTCGACTCGAAGAGACTTCGGCGAAGAGGCAGGACGCGCCGGACCGTCACGTGCCCGATGGATGATCCGCACAAGTTGTAGGTTAGGTGCGCGGTCGCAGCACAGCACCAACATATGTTAGGTGAGCGGTACCGGGCGTGTGGCGTCACCCTGCGACCGAAACGCCGCCTTCGGCTCGATCAACGTCCGCTGAGAGCCGTCACCCGCATCGTCGCCTGCGGGGATACGCCCAATGCTCGATGACCCATTCAGGGGGCCGGGATCGCCCGTCGCCTCACGCTTGGAGGCGACGGGCGTTCGTTGAGGTCAGGCGGCGGCGATGGTCGCCTTGACGATCTTGTCGGGGGAGCGCGGCGGCTCGCCCTTGTTGATCGTGTCGACCACGTCCATGCCTTCGGTCACCTTGCCCCAGACGGTGTACTGCTTGTCCAGGAAGCGCGCGTCGTCGAAGCAGATGAAGAACTGCGAGTTCGCCGAGTGCGGGAAGTTGGTGCGGGCCATCGAGCAGGTGCCGCGGGTGTGCGGCTCGGCGTTGAACTCGGCGTTCAGGTCGGGCAGGTCGGAGCCGCCCGAGCCGGTGCCGGTCGGGTCGCCGGTCTGGGCCATGAAGCCGTCGATCACGCGGTGGAACGGCACGCCGTCATAGAAGCCCTGGCCGGCCAGCGTCTTGATGCGCTCGACGTGGTTCGGTGCGAGGTCGGAGCGCAGCGCGACGACGACGCGGCCCTTGGTGGTCTCGAGGACGAGGTTTTCGGTGTCGGCCATGTCGGTCTCCGGGTTGGTCGGGGAAGGGGCGCTGCGCCGGTCGGCGGCGCGGCGGGGTGTTCGGGTGCCGTCATCCGGGTCGGTTCGCGTCGATCTTCCGGTAGACGAAACGTAGGGCGACGGGTCGCCCGGCGATCGCTCGGCCGAGGCCGGGCGTGATGCGCGCCGGCAGGCAACGGCTCAGGCCGTCGAGGGTCGCATGCACCAGGGTCGGGCGCGTCTTGGGCCCGACGCCCCTCGCATACGTGATCCGCGGCGGCCCGATCAAGCTCCCGTCCCGCCGGAGCGACAGGCGGGCGGTGATCTCGATGTCGGGCGCGTCCTCGAGCGAGGCCGGAGGGCGCCAGCACGCCGCGAGCGCCGGATAGAACTCGGCCAGCGTGTTCGCGCGGGGGACGGGGCGTGCCGCCAGCGGCACCACGATCGTCGCCCGCAGGGTCTGCGGGAGGCTCAGCGGGTAGCCGGGCCCCTCGCCGTCGAGGGCGTAGCCGGAGAACGGCTGGCCGTCCCACGCACCCGCCGAAGCGGGCGCGAGGGCGGCCAGCAGCGCCGCCGCCGCACGCCGCCCTCGCATCGCGGCTTACTTCGCTTTCTCGGCCAGCTGCATCTTGACGATCTTGTCCGGGTTCTGGACCGCGCCGCCGGCCGCGCCGGGGGCGGCCCTCTTGATCTTGTCGACGACGTCCATGCCGTCGGAGACGAGGCCGACCACGGTGTACTGCCCGTTCAGGAACGACGCATCGCCGAGGCAGATGAAGAACTGCGAGTTGGCCGAGTTCGGGTCCGACGAGCGGGCCATGCCGACGGTGCCGCGGCGGAACTGCGCCGAGGAGAACTCGGCCGGGATGTCGGGCAGGCTCGATCCGCCGGTGCCGTTGCCCTTCGGGTCGCCGGTCTGCGCCATGAAGCCGTCCATGACCCGGTGGAACTTAAGGCCGTTGTAGAAGCCCTGAGCGATCAGCGTCTTGAGCTGCTTGACGTGCTTGGGCGCGATGTCGGGGCGCAGCTCGATGGTGACGCGGCCGTCCTTCGTGTCGAGGAAGACGGTGTTGGCATCCGCCGCGCGGGCGGCGGAGGTGCCCATCGCGAGGGAAAGCGCGAGCGCGAAAAATGCGGTGCGGCGGTTCATGGGGAATCGTCTCCTTGGAAGGGGTTTTGGCCTAGCCTCGGCTTGCGAAGCGGGCCGCGAGGCGTTCGGCCACCTGGTGCGGCACGAAGGGCGACACGTCGCCGCCCATGGCCGCGATCTGGCGGACGAGCGTCGCGGTGATCGGGCGGACCTGGATCGAGGCCGGCAGGAACACGGTCTGGATTTCGGGGGCCATCGCGCCGTTCATGCCGGCGAGCTGCATCTCGTAGTCGAGGTCGGTGCCGTCGCGCAGCCCGCGGATGAACAGGCTAGCCTTGCAGCGGCGGGCCGCGCTCACCGCGAGGTCGTCGAAGGTGGCGATCTCAAGCTCCGTCCCCTCGGCCTCGGCCAGGGGCCGGCAGGTCTCGCTCAGCAGCTCGGCTCGTTCTTCGGCGGTGAAGAGCGGCGCCTTGCCGGGGTGGACGCCGATCGCGATGACGAGGCGCGGCACAAGCCGGCAGGCCTGGCGGACGACGTCGAGATGGCCGTTTGTGACCGGATCGAAGGAGCCGGCATAGAGCGCGATGCGGTTCATGCCCGCAACGCCCTAGAGGATTTTCATGACGAACGGAACCGCCGCTCCGGCCGAATGGGCCGGGAGCCCGAAACGCGAGAAGGGCGGAAGCTTCCGCCTCCGCCCTCCTCGCGTGTTCCGATCGATGCAGGCGCCTGGGCGCTTGGCGGTAGATCCTAGTAGGTGCCGAACTTGTAGTTGATGCCGGCGCGAGCGAGGCTGCCCTCAGTCGAGACGCGCGAGATGTAGCCGATCCCCGGGGTGCCGGCCGGGCCGACGTTGGCGACGACGAGGTTGCGGCTTCCGAGGTCGTAGCGGATGTACTCGCCCTTGATCGTCACGGCGCTGGCACGGAAGACGTTCAGGAAGGACTCCGTCGGCAGCGCGTACTCGATGCCGCCGCCGTAGGCGTAGCCGGTTTCCATGTTGGAGCGGCGGGCGGCATAGGTCACCGGCGCGCCGGTCTGGAAGGTGACGGACTGTGTCACGTCTCCGTAGGCGAAGCCACCGGTGCCGTACACGAACACCCGGTCGAAGGCGTAGCCGACGCGGCCGCGCACCGTGCCGAGGTAGTTGAGCTCTGTGCGGTAGCTGTTGGTCAGGACGTTGGCGTTGAAGACGGGGTTGAAGATCGTCTCGGTGCGGCGGCGCTGCAGATCGGTGTACTGCGCGTCGGCCTCGACGCCGACGACGATGCCGGAGCCCGGCGTGAACTGGAAATTGTAGCCGATCTGACCGCCGCCGGTGAAACCGTCCTGCGGCAGCGGCACGCTCGGGCGGCGCAGGTTGCGGTCGACGTTGAGCTGCAGAGCGCCGATGCCGGCGGTGCGGACGTTGTCACGCTCCGAGAAGGCGTAGCCGGCGTTCGCGCCGAGGTAGAAGCCGGTCCAGGTGAAGACCGGGACGGGCGTGAACACCGGCGGCGGCGCGCGGCGCGGAAGGTCGGCGGCGCCGGCGGCGGCTGCGAGGGCCGTCGATGCGACGGCGGCGAGGGCGATGGACTTCAGCACGGGCGGCATCCGGGGTTGGTGTCTGGTGTTGCCGACCAGTAACCCCAACGGCCTCCTCTATGATATGACTTAACGGCAACACTCGGAAACAAGCGTTTTCTGAATTTCCGTGACATGCCGCAGATCTATACGCTACGTTTCTTACAGAAAATTCATCCGTCGAATCTGAACTTTTTGCGACCGCATCGCGCGGCGGCGCGGCCCTGCAGGACGACCGAGCCGTCCTGCAGGGCGCCTCGCTCACACCGCCTCGTCGGCGATCTCGCCGCCCTCGTCCTCGCCGGCGATGTGCTCGACCGAGACGACGCGCTCGTCCTTGGCGGTGTCGAACACCGTAACGCCCTGCGAGGCGCGGCCGACGACGCGGATGTCGTCCACCGGCACGCGGATCAGTTGCCCGGCATTGGTCACGAGCATGATCTGGTCGCTCGGCTCGACCGGGAAGGAGGCGACGAGGTTGCCGTTGCGGGCGTTGACTTCCATCGCCTTGATGCCCTTTCCGCCGCGGCCCGAGGTCCGGTACTCGAACGACGAGGTCCGCTTGCCGTAGCCGCGCTCGGCGAGCGTCAGCACGAACTGCTGGTTGGCGCCCATCTCGGCGTAGCGCTCCTGCGACAGCAGCGGCGCGTCGGTGGCGGCCTCCTCGGCGTCGGCGTCGTTCGCTTCGGGCGCGGTGTCGCCGATGACGGCGCGCTGCATCTTGAGGAAGCCGACCCGCTCCTCGGGCGTCGCCTCGAAGCTGTTCAGGATCGTCATCGAGATGACGCGGTCGCCCTTGCCGAGGCTGATGCCGCGAACGCCGGTGGAATCGCGGCCCTTGAACACGCGGACATCCTCGACCGGGAAGCGGATGCACTGGCCGAGCGCGGTGGTCAGCAGCACGTTCTGTTCGGGTCGGCAGATCTCGACGTGGACGATGTGGTCGCCCGGATCGAGCTTCATCGCGATCTTGCCGTTGCGATTCACCTGCACGAAGTCGGACAGCTTGTTGCGTCGAACGCCGCCCGAGGCGGTCGCGAACATCACGTCCAGCGTCTCCCAGGAGGTCTCGTCCTCGGGTAGCGGCATGATCGTGGTGATACGCTCGGCCTGGTCCTGCAACTGCAGGATGTTGACCAGCGCCTTGCCGCGGGCGTTCGGCGCCGCCATCGGCAGGCGCCAGACCTTCTCCTTGTAGGCTTGGCCCTGGCTGGAGAAGAACAGCACCGGCGTGTGCGTGCTCGCCACGAAAAGGCGGGTGACGAAATCCTCCTCGCGGGTGGACATGCCGGAGCGGCCCTTGCCGCCGCGGCGCTGGGCCCGATAGGTCGAGAGCGGCACGCGCTTGACGTAGCCGGCGTGGCTCACGGTGACGACCATGTCCTCGCGCTGGATCAGGTCCTCGTCGTCGACGCTGGAATCGTAGTCGAGGATCACCGTCCGCCGGGGGGTGGCGAACTGCGTGCGCACCTCGGCGAACTCGTCCTTGACGATGGTCTGGATGCGTGACCGCGAGCGCAGGATGTCGAGGTAGTCGGCGATCTCGTCGGCGAGCGACTTCAGCTCGTCGCCGACCTCGTCGCGGCCCAGAGCCGTCAGGCGCTGCAGGCGCAGGTCGAGGATCGCGCGGGCCTGCACCTCCGAGAGCCGGTAGGTGCCGTCGTCCTTCACGCGGTGGCGCGGATCGTCCACCAGCGCGATGAGGGGTGCGATGTCGTGGGCCGGCCAGTCGCGCGCCATCAGCGCCTCGCGCGCCGAGTTCGGATCGGGCGAGGTGCGGATCAGGCGGATCACCTCGTCGATGTTGGCCACCGCGATGGCGAGGCCGCACAGGACGTGGGCGCGCTCTCGGGCCTTGTTCAGCAGGAACTTGGTGCGGCGGGAGACGACCTCTTCGCGGAAGTCAATGAAGGCTTGGAGCAGGTCTTTCAGGTTCATCAGCTCGGGGCGTCCGCCGTTCAGCGCCACCATGTTGCAGCCGAAGGAGGATTGCAGCGGCGTGAAGCGGTAGAGCTGGTTCAGCACCACCTCCGCCATCGCGTCGCGCTTGATCTCGACGACGATGCGCATGCCGTCGCGGTCGGATTCGTCGCGCAGGTCCGAGATGCCCTCGACGCGCTTCTCCTTGACCAGCTCGGCGATCTTCTCGACCAGCGTGGCCTTGTTCACCTGGTACGGAATCTCGGTGAAGATCAGCGCCTCGCGCTCCTTGCGCAACTCCTCCACGTGGGACTTGGCCCGCATGATGATCGAGCCGCGGCCGGTGGCGTAGGCCAACCGCGTGCCGGCCCGCCCGAGGATAGAGCCTCCGGTCGGGAAGTCCGGCCCGGGCACGATCTCGGTCAGCTGCTCGATGGTCAGGCTGGGATCGTCGATCAGCGCGATGCAGGCGTCGATGAGTTCGCCGAGGTTGTGCGGCGGGATGTTGGTCGCCATGCCGACGGCGATGCCGCCGGCGCCGTTGACGAGAAGGTTCGGGAAGCGCGCCGGCAGCACCGAGGGCTCCTCGCGCGACTCGTCGTAGTTCGGCTGGAAATCGACGGTGTTCTTGTCGATGTCGGCGAGCAGCGCGGTCGCGGGCTTGGCCAGGCGCGATTCCGTGTAGCGCATGGCGGCGGCCGGATCGCCGTCGACGGAGCCGAAGTTGCCCTGCCCGTCGATGAGCATCAGGCGCATCGAGAAGTCCTGCGCCATGCGGACCAAGGCGTCGTAGATCGATTGGTCGCCGTGCGGGTGGTAGAGGCCGATCACGTCGCCGACGATGCGGGCCGACTTGACGTACTTGCGCTCGGGCAGGTGCCCGCTTTCGTAGGCCGCGAACAGGATGCGCCGGTGCACCGGCTTGAGGCCGTCGCGCGCATCCGGCAGCGCCCGGCTCACGATCACGCTCATCGCGTAGTCGAGGTAGGACCGGCGCATCTCGTCGGTGATGGAAACGGGCTTGATGTCGCTGGCGGGCGGCGGCGTGCCGGCCCCTGTCTCGTCGTTGTCGGCCAAGGGCTTTATCCGTGTGGCGAAGGCCCCGCGTCCGGAGCCGGTGTCTGGTGCGGCGCACGCCGAAAGGCCGCGGGCGGCACGACGTGGGGGAAGACGAATGATATCAGACGGTTAATTATTCCTCCCGCGGCACCGGCGCAAGCACCTGATCCACCCCTGTCCGGCGCTCTTTTCGAGAGCGTCAACGACGCTCGCAACCGTAGGATCGCGTGCCGGAGCGTGCATCCGCACAGACCGGCCAAGCTCGCCCCGGAACGCTGCCGAACGATCCGCAAGGTTTGGGTGCGGTGCGGGGAACAACAGCTGGGCCGGCAGCTTCTGTGACAGATGTGGCTGTTCACACCCGGCTCCGCGTCGGGGATCGCCTCTGCGCGATTCGAACCGGCCACGAGCCCTGAAACGATGAGGATGCTGGCCTGATGCGGCGCTCGCACAACATGTCCTTCGGCGCCGAGATCGCCGGCGACGGCGTCCGCTTCGCGCTCTGGGCGCCGACTGCCGAGGACGTCACACTGGTGGTCGACGGAGCCGACCACGCGATCCCCGACGCCGGCGAGGGCTGGCGCCGGACGACCGTGCCGGGGGTGGCGGCCGGCGCGCGCTACGGCTTCCGCATCGACGGCGACCTCGTGGTGCCCGATCCCGCCTCGCGCTTCCAACCGGACGACGTCTCGGGGCTGTCCGAGGTGGTCGATCCGTCGGCATTCGCCTGGACCGACACCGCCTGGACCGGCCGTCCGTTCGAGGAGGCGGTGATCTACGAGACGCATGTCGGCACGGCGACGCCCGAGGGCACCTATGCCGGCCTTCAGGCGCGCCTTCCCGACCTCAAGGCGCTCGGCGTCACAGCGATCGAGCTGCTGCCGCTCGCCGACTTCAAGGGGACCCGCAACTGGGGCTACGACGGTGTGCTGCCCTACGCGCCGGACGCCGCCTACGGTCGCCCCGACGACCTCAAGCGCCTGATCGACGCGGCCCACGGCCTCGGGCTGATGGTCTACCTCGACGCGGTCTACAACCACTTCGGGCCGGCCGGGAACTACCTCCACGCCTACGCCAAGAGCTTCTTCACCGAACGTCACCAGACCCCGTGGGGCGCCGGCATCAACTTCGACGGCAAGGAGAGCGGCCACATCGTGCGCCAGTTCTTCATCCAGAACACGCTGTACTGGCTCGGCGAGTACCATTTCGACGGCATCCGCTTCGACGCGGTGCACGCGATCCTCGACGATTCGCCCAAGCACTTCCTGGCCGAGCTCGGCGAGACGGTGCGGACGACCTTCCCGGTTCGACAGATCCACTTGATGCTGGAGAACGAGGCCAACCAAGCGCGCTGGCTCGAGCGCGATGCGGCCGGCAAGCCCGTCCAGCACGACGCGCAGTGGGCGGACGACCTGCACCATTGCTGGCATGTTCTGCTGACGGGTGAGGATTCCGGCTACTACGAGAGCTTCAGCGACAAGCCGGTCGAGCGCCTGGCCCGCTGCCTGTCGGAGGGCTTCGCCTACCAGGGCGAGCCCTTCAAGACGTTGGGCGACCATCCCCGCGGCGAGCCCTCGGCGCACCTGCCGCCGACCGCGTTCGTCACCTTCCTGCAGAACCACGATCAAGTCGGCAACCGGGCGCTCGGCGAGCGCCTGAGCCACCTCGCCGACCCGGCGAAGCTCGACCTCGCCCGCGCCGGCTTGCTGCTCGCGCCTCAGATCCCGATGCTGTGGATGGGCGAGGAGTGGTCGGCCTCGACGCCGTTCCTGTTCTTCGTCGACTTCGCGCCGGACGAGGACCTGAACAAGGCCGTGCGCGAGGGACGCCGCAAGGAGTTCAAGAGTTTCGCGGCCTTCGCCGACGACACCTCGGTGATCCCCGACCCGACAGAGGCCGAGACCTTCGAAGCTTCGAAGCTCGATTGGGCGGAGCGCGAGCGATCCCCCCATCGCGAGGTCCTGGCCGAGACGACGCGCCTGCTGGCCCTGCGTCGGGACGTGGTGGTGCCGCTTGCCAAGTCCGGCTATCGCGGGGCCAAGGCGAACCTGCCCCGTGCGGACGTCGTCGATTGCACCTGGTCCTACGACGGCGGGACGCTGCGCTTCGTCGCCAACGTCGGCAACGCGCCGTATTCCGTCGAGGCCGGCGACGACACGCTGGTCTGGACCAATGCGCCGGACGGCACCGGTGCAATTCTGCCCGCTTGGACGGGCGTATTCCTGACGAAAGCGGCCCGATGAGCAGCGCACTGCAACGCCTGGCCGACCTGGCCGGCATCGCCGACGGCTACGTCGACGCCTTCGGCAAGCCGGTCGAGACCCCGCTCGAGGTTCGCCGCGGCATGCTCGCCGCGCTGGGCTTCGCGGTCGAGAGCGACGAGGCCGTCGTCCGTAGCCTCGCCGAGGCCGAGGCATTGCGAAACGGCCTGATTCCGCCGTTGCTCCCGGTCGAGGCGCGCCGCGCCGCCCGCGTGCCGGTCCGCGGCGAGGGGACTGTCAACTGGCGCCTCGTCGACGAGCGCGGCAGCGCCCGCGAGGGCCGGGCCGCCCTGTCGGGCGACGCCGCCGGCTTCGAGCTTCCGCCGCTGACGCCGGGCTACCACCACCTCACTGTGACGCTCGGCGACCGCACGGCGCAGGCCTGGATCATCTCCGCTCCGCAGCGCTGCTGGCGACCGCGCGCCTACGCCGACGAGGGTGCGAGCGATTGGGGTCTCGCCGCCCAGCTCTACGGGCTGCGCTCGGACGACAACCTCGGCATCGGCACCTATGCCGACGCCGGCCACGCGGCGCACGATGCGGGCCTGCGCGGTGCCTCGTTCCTCGGCCTCAGCCCGGTCCACGCGCTGTTCTCCGCCGACCGCACGAAGATTTCGCCTTATTCGCCGTCCTCGCGCCTGTTTCTCGACACGCTGTTCATCGCGCCGCGAAGCCTTCCGGGCTTCGCCGGCTCGCGGGCGGAGGCGTTGCTCCTCGAGATGGCGCCCCGTGTGGAAGCCATTCGCGACGCGGCGCTCGTCGATCACCAGGGCGTATGGGACGTGCTCTCGCCGGTGCTTCGGGCGCTGTGGGACGAGTCCGACGCCAAGCGCGGCGCGGATGCCGGCTTCACGGCGTTTCGCGCGGAGGATGGCGAGGACCTGCAATCTCACGCCACGTTCGAGGCCTTGTCCGAGCACTTCAAGGGGCAGGGCGCTCAATGGCTCGGCGACTGGCCCGAGGCCTACCGGCGCGCCGGGACCGAGGCCGTCGTCGCCTTCGCCGAGGAGCACCGGGACGCGGTCTCTTATCACGCGTGGTTGCAGTACCTCGCCGACCGGCAACTCGCCGACGCGTCGGCGCGGGCGCTCGCCACCGGCATGCGGATCGGCCTCTATCGCGACCTCGCGGTCGGCGCCGACCGCGGCGGCTCCGAGATCTGGTCGCATCCCGAGCGTTTCGCCGACCGCGTCTCGATCGGCGCGCCGCCCGACCTGCTGGCGCCCAAGGGCCAGGATTGGGGCCTGCCGGCGTTCGACCCGCTCGAGATGGAGCGCGACGGGCTCGCTGCCTTCCGGGCGCTGGTACGCGCCAACATGCGCCATGCCGGCGCGATCCGCATCGACCACGCCTTCCAGCTCGCCCGCCTGTTCCTGATCCCGCTGGGCGGCGGCGCCAAGGACGGCGCCTACATGGCGATGCCGTTCGAGCCGATGATCGCGGTGCTGCGGCTGGAGAGCCATCGCAACAAGTGCCTCGTCATTGCCGAGGATCTCGGCACCGCGCCGGAGGGCTTCTCCGACGCGCTGATGCAGGCCGGCATCCTGAGCTACCGCATCCTCGCCTTCGAACGCGAGCAGGACGGGCGGTTCAAGGCCCCCGACGCCTACCCGCGTGACGCGCTCACAGCGATCACCACCCACGACCTGCCGACCTTCGTCGGCTGGTGGCGCGGGGTCGACACCGACACGCGCCAGTCGCTCGGCCTCTACGACGCCGAGCGGGCCGAGGCCGAGCGGACCGAGCGGGTCACCGAGCGCCGCCGCCTGTCGGAGGCGCTGGCCGGCCAGCAGCTCATCGTCGGTGCCGAGCCGCCTGACGTCGCGCCGTTCGAGGCCGCGGCGCGCTACCTCGCCCGCGCCCCGTCGATGTTGACGGCGGTGCAGTACGAGGACGTGGTGTCCGAGCTGAGCCAGGCCAACGTTCCGGGCTCGACCGAGGGCTATCCGAATTGGCGGCGCAAGCTCGACCGCGACCTGAACGCCATCGCCGCCCCCGGCGGCCCGCTGGCGAAGCTCGCCGCCTCGTTGTCTGCCGAGAATCGTGGCCCGCGCTCGGGCGCTGCGCGTCTCGCGACGGCGCCGCCGCGGGCGACCTATCGGCTCCAATTCCACAAGGACTTCACCTTCGCCGACGCGGAGAGGATCGTCCCGTATCTCGCCAAGCTCGGCATCAGCCACGTCTACGCCTCGCCGCTGCAGAAGGCGCGGCCCGGCTCGACTCACGGCTACGACATCGTCGACCACGGGGCGATCAACCCGGAACTCGGCGGCGAGGCCGGCTTCGTCCGCCTGTCGGACGCCCTGCGGGCGCACGGGCTGAAGCTCCTCCTCGACATCGTCCCGAACCACATGGGCGTCGGCGGCGCCGACAATCCGTGGTGGCTGTCGGTGCTCGAATGGGGCGCGCTATCGCCCTTCGGCCACGCCTTCGACATCGACTGGGAGCGCCTGGGTGCCAACCGCAACCTCGTCATCCCCTTCCTCGGCGAGCGCTACGGCGAGGCGCTGGAGAACGGTAATCTCGAACTCAAGTTCGATGCGGAGGCCGGCGCCTTCAGCGTCTGGCACTACGAGCATCAGTTCCCCATCCGCCCGCTGAACTACCCGACGATCCTCAACCGGGTGCTCGCGGCGCTCGGCGACGTGGACGAGGAGGCGCAGGGCGAGCTGCTGGCCATCTCCGAGCGCCTGCGCGCCATGGGTGCCGAGACCGACCCGAAACGGCGTCACGCCTTCCCCGAGGAGGCCGAGGGGCTGAAGCGGCGTCTCGCCGCCGTCTGTGCGGTGTCGCCTGAAATCCGCGCCGCCATCGACCGCAGCTTGAAGCTGCTCAACGGCTTCAAGGGCCGCCCCGACAGCTTCGGCCCGCTCCACCGGCTGCTCGAAAGTCAAGCCTACCGCTTGGCGCATTGGCGCGTCGCGTCGAGCGACATCAACTATCGGCGCTTTTTCGACGTGAACTCGCTTGCGGGCCTTCGCGTCGAGCTGAACGACATCTTCCACCGCTCGCACGAGACCGTGTTCCGGCACGTCCGCGAGGAGCGGATCGACGGCCTGCGCATCGACCACATCGACGGTTTGGCGGATCCGCAGGGCTACGCGCGGGCGCTGCAGGCGGCGGTCGGGCCGGGCTTCTACGTCGTCGTGGAGAAGATTTTGGAGCCGGGCGAGAAGCTTCGGCCCTGGCCGGTGGCCGGCACCACCGGCTACGACGTGCTCAACCACCTCGACGGAATCCTCGTCGACCAGGGCAAGCGCGGTAAGATCAAGCGGCTCTACGAGTGGGCCACCGGCTACGACGAGCCCTACGGCTTCCAGCTCCGCGCCGCGAAGGCCGAGATCCTTGAGATCAGCTTCGCGAGCGAGCTCGAGGTGCTGACCAGCGACCTCAAGGAGATCGCCGACGCCGACCGGCGCACGCGCGACTTCTCGGTCAACGCGATCCGCCGGGCGCTGATCGAGGTCATCGCGCGCTTCCCGACCTATCGCAGCTACTTGCCGTCGGACCTCGACGAGAGCGACGTCGAGGCCGAGGACATCCGATTGATCGAGGGCGCGGTCGCCAAGGCCAAGCGCTGGTCTGCGTTGCCGGACCGCTCGGTGCACGACTTCGCCGCCGCCGCCCTGATCGGACGGATCGAGACCGCCGGTCCCGGCAGGCCCGATCCGAGTGTGATCCTGCGCTTCCGCCGCCGCTTCCAGCAGCTCACCGGCCCGGTGATGGCCAAGAGCCTGGAGGACACGCTGTTCTACCGCTACGCGATGCTGCTCGGCCTCAACGAGGTCGGCGGCGACCCGGGCGAGTACGGGCTGGACGCCGAGCAATTCCACGGCCTGCAGGCGGCGCGCGCCCGCGACTGGCCGAACGCCATGATCACCACGGCGACGCACGACACCAAGCGCGGCGAGGATGCACGCACGCGCCTGCTCGCCCTGTCCGAGCT
This sequence comes from Methylobacterium sp. WL120, assembly GCF_008039465.1. Taxonomy (NCBI): domain Bacteria; kingdom Pseudomonadati; phylum Pseudomonadota; class Alphaproteobacteria; order Hyphomicrobiales; family Methylobacteriaceae; genus Methylobacterium; species Methylobacterium sp. WL120. The sequence goes on from NZ_VRUT01000002.1 coordinate 43,179, forward strand.
GCCGGAGGAGTGGGCCCGCGCCTGGGACCTCTGGCGCACGGTCGCCGGCCCGCATCTCGCGAGCATCGACGACGAGCCAGCGCCGGACGCCAATGACCAGTGGATGTTCTTCCAGGCTATCCTAGGGGCGTGGCCGCTCGAGTTGCTCGACGCCGACGCGCCCGACGCGATCGAGGACTTCCGCAAGCGCCTGACCGCCTACAGCGAGAAGGCGATGCGCGAGGGCAAGCGCCGGTCGAGCTGGGTCAACGTCGACGAGGCCTACGAGGGCGCGGTCGCCAAGCTGTTCGAGGCGCTGATCGCACCGGGCTCCGCGTTCCTGGCCCAGCTCCGGCCGTTCGCCCGCCGCCTCGCCCATCTCGGCATGATCGCCGGCCTCGGCCGCACGGTCCTCAAATGCACGCTGCCGGGTCTTCCCGACGTGTACCAGGGCACCGAGTTCTGGGACTTCTCGTTCGTCGACCCCGACAACCGCCGGCCGGTGGACTACCCGGCCCTCGAACGCGCCCTCTCCGATGAGGGGGCCGTGTCCGGGCTGCTTTCGCGTTGGCCGGACGGGCGTGTGAAGCAGGCCACCCTGGCGCGATTGCTCGCCGACCGCGCCGCGCGACCGGCCTTCTACGCCGAGGCCGACTATCGCGCGATCGAGGCCGCCGGCCCGCGGGCCGAGAACGTGATCGCCTACCTGCGGTCCGACGCGAGCACGGAGGGCGACCTGTTCGTCGCCGTCCCGCGCCTCGTCGCAGGATTGGTGACGGACGAAACGTGGTCCGGCGCAGGCTTTGCCGGCACGACCGTCGACCTCGGCGCCGGCACCCGCTGGCACGACATCGTCACGGGGGCCGACTACGAGGGGTCCGCGGATTTCGGGGCGCTGTTTTCCGCGCTTCCCTACGCCGTGCTCCGGCGCCGGCCCTGAGACCCCGCGTGCCGTGCCGGATCATCGGGCACGGCACGCACCCGGCATTCGGGCGTTAGCCGATGACGCCATCTCATATTTTCGAGGCCAGCATGAACGCACCGACAACCGCATCGAGGAAAGCCGCAGCGGACGGGGCGGCCCCCGTCTCGCCGCCGGCCGGCCTCGCGACGGGGGGCTCGGCAGCGCGCGTCCTGGGGCCGCGGATCTACAACCTGTTCCCGCTCCTCGTCGGGCGGGTGTCGGATTGGACGGCGGAGCTGCCGCGGATCGCGGAGCTCGGCTTCGATTGGGTCTACCTCAACCCGTTCCACGCCACCGGCGGGTCGGGCAGCCTCTACGCGGTCGCCGACCCGGAGCGCCTCGACGACCGCTTCCGCGACGACGACGGCACCGACGACGACGCGCAGATCTGGCGCTTCTGCGCCGCGGCCGAGGCGGCCGGCCTGTCGGTGATGACCGATCTCGTCATCAACCACACCGCCAACGACGGACGCCTCGCCCGCGAGCGGCCGGACCTGTTCGTCAAGGAGGCCGACGGCTCGATCGCGAGCCCGGCGGCGGTCGATCCCGACGACCCGACGATCCGCACCGTTTGGGGCGACTTGGCCGAGCTCGACTACCATTCCGAAGGTCCGCGCAATGAGCTGACCCGGATCTGGGACGCCTACATCGCCCACCTCCAGGGCCTCGGCGTCGCCGGCTTCCGCTGCGACGCCGCCTACAAGGTCCCGCCGGAGACCTGGCGCGCCCTGATCGGCCAGGCCAAGGCGCGCGAGGCCGGCTGCCTCTTTGCCGCCGAGACTCTGGGCTGCACCTTCGAGGAGGCGAGGGCCACGGCCGGAGCGGGCTTCGACTACCTGTTCAACTCGTTCGCGTGGTGGGACCTGAAGAAGCCCTGGGCGCTGGAGCAGTACGAGCGCCTGCGCGTCATCGCCCCCTCGATCGCGTTCCCCGAGAACCACGACATGCCGCGTATGGCGGCCAAGGTGACGGGCGCGGCAGACGCCGTCGCCGCGCAGCTGCGCAGCCGCTACGCGCTGGCCGCGTTCTACTCGGCCGGCGTGCTGATGCCGATCGGCTACGAGTGGGGCTACACCCGCTCCGTCCACGTCGTCGACACCACACCGGCCGACCGCGAGTCGGACACCGGAATCGACATCTCGGCCTACGTCACCGCGATCAACGCGCTCCGCGCCGAGCTTCCCGCCGCCAACGTCGAGGGCGCGCAGGCGCGCATCTCGTCGCCGGATGCGGACTTCGTCGCGCTCGCCCGCTACGACACCGGGCACCCGGCCTCCGCGCGGCACGCCGTGATCCTGATCTTCAACCCGACCGACAAGCCCGTGCCGGTCGATGCCGGCGCGCTGATCACCCGCACCGGCGGTGTGCTCGGGCCGTTTGTCGACCGCACCCCCGAGGCCGAGCCGATCGCCTTCCATCCCGGCAGCGCCATCGACCTGGCGCCCGGCGAGCTGCGGATCATCAGCGCCGAGGCCGCTGTGGTGACGAAGCTGCCGAGCCGCGGCACGCCGGACGGCACGGGCCGCGTCGTGATCGAGGCGGTGGCGCCGGAACTCGACGGCGGCCGGTCCCCGGTCAAGCGCGTCGTCGGCGAGAGCTTTGCGGTCGAGGCCGACATCTTCTCTGACGGGCACGAGATCCTGAACGCCGCGATCCTCTCCCGCGTCGTCGGCGCGACCGAGTGGCGGCGCGACCCGATGGTGTTCGTCGACAACGACCGCTGGGCCGGGCATTTCCCGCTGGAGAAGAACGCCCGCTACGAGTTCACCATCGAGGGCTGGCGCGACGGCTTCTCCTCGTGGATGCGCGACACCCTGAAGAAGCGTGACGCCGGAGTGGACGTGCGCCTCGAGACCATCGAGGGCGTTACCCTGGTCCAGACTGCCGCCGACCTCGCCGAGGGACGCGACAAGGAGCGGCTGCACGCGCTCGTCGCGGCGCTCGGCGCCGAGGAGACCGGCTCCGCCGCCCAGCTCGACCGCATCCTCGTCCCCGATTCTGCCAGCCTCGTGCGCCGCAACGCCGAGCGGGTGAACGCCTCGCGCTATCCCGTCGTTGCGCAGGTGATCGCCGACCGTCTCGCGGCCCGGTTCTCGGCCTGGTACGAGATCTTTCCGCGCTCGCAATCGATGGACGTGAACCGCCACGGCACCTTCGACGACGTGATCGGCCGCCTGCCGGAGATCCGCGAGCTCGGCTTCGACGTGCTGTACTTCACCCCGATCCATCCGGTCGGGCGCACCAACCGCAAGGGCAAGAACAACACCCTGAAGGCGCTGCCGGGGGACGTCGGCTCGGTCTACGCGGTCGGCACCGAGGAGGGCGGCCACGAAGCGGTCCACCCCGATCTCGGCACGCTCGCCGACTTCGAACGCCTCGTCGCGGCGAGTCACGCCCACGGCATGGAGGTCGCCCTCGACTTCGCGATCCAGTGCTCGCCCGACCACCCCTGGATCAAGAACCATCCCGAATGGTTCGAGTGGCGCCCGGACGGGACGCTGAAGTTCGCCGAGAACCCGCCGAAAAAGTACGAGGACATCTCGAACGTCCACTTCTACGGCGGCGCGCTGCCGTCGCTGTGGATCGAGTTGCGCGACATCCTGCTCGGCTGGTGCTCGCGCGGCGTGCGCATCTTCCGCGTCGACAACCCGCACACCAAGCCGATCCCATTCTGGGAATGGGTGATCGCCGAGGTGAACGGCCGCTACCCCGACGCGCTCTTCCTCGCGGAGGCCTTCACCCGGCCGAAGATGATGAAGAAGCTCGCCAAGGCCGGCTACCAGCAGAGCTACACCTACTTCACTTGGCGCAACACCAAGGCCGAGCTGACGTCCTACGCGATGGAGCTCGCCGGCGAGATGGGCGAGTACTACCGCCCGAACTTCTTCGCCAACACGCCGGACATCAACCCGCACTACCTCCAGACCAGCGGGCGGGCGGGCTTCGTCGTGCGCGCGACGCTGGCTGCGACGCTGTCGTCGGTCTACGGCATCTACAACGGCTTCGAGCTGTGCGAGGCCGCGCCGTATCCCGGCAAGGAGGAATACCTCAACTCCGAGAAGTACGAGCTGAAGGCCTGGGACTACGACCGCCCCGGCAACATCCGCGAGCACATCGTCAAGCTCAACCAGATCCGTCGCGAGAACCCCGCGCTCTGGGACTTCCGTAACGTCGTCTTCACCGGCGCCTACAACGACGAGATCATCGCCTACGCCAAGACCACGCCCAATCGCGACAACTGCGTGTTCGTGATGGTCAACCTCGACCCGAAGAACCGCCAGGAATGCACCTACGAGGTGCCGCTCTGGCTGCTCGGCGAGGATGACGGCGGGGCGGTGGCGGTCGAGGACCTGCTTGACGGGTACACGTTCGAGTTGCGCGGCAAGTCCCACCGCATCGCCCTCGATCCGGTCGAGCGGTCCTGCGTGATCTGGCGCCTCAGCCGTCCGAAGCGGGTTGCGGGCTGAAGCCGCCCGTGTAACCAGAAACGGCGCGCGATCGGCCCGGTCGGTCGTGCTGTCGCCACCATCCTGCGGTTAGACAGCCGCACACCGATCACGTGACGACCTCGTCGTGCGGGACCGGCCCGACAAGCCCCTGAATCCGACGTGCGAGGCAACGACGCGATGATCGATCGCAGCGATCCGCAATGGTACCGTGACGCCATCATCTACCAGATCCACGTCAAGTCGTTCTTCGACTCGAACAATGACGGGATCGGTGATTTCGAGGGCCTCACCCAGCGGCTGGACTATGTCCGAGACCTCGGCGTCACCGCCATCTGGCTGATGCCGTTCTATCCGTCCCCGTTGCGGGACGACGGCTACGACATCGCCGACTACGAGGAGGTCAACCCGTCCTACGGGACGATGGCGGACTTCCGCCGCTTCGTGGAAGCCGCGCACGAGCGCGGCCTGCGGGTGATCACCGAGCTCGTCATCAACCACACCTCGGACCAGCACCCGTGGTTCCAGCGCGCCCGCGAGGCGCCGGCCGGGTCGCCGGAGCGCGACTTCTACGTCTGGTCGGACACCGACACGCCGTATTCCGACACGCGGATCATCTTCCTCGACACCGAGACCTCGAACTGGACCTGGGACCCGGTCGCCAAGCAGTACTTCTGGCACCGGTTCTACAGTCACCAGCCGGACCTGAACTTCGACAACCCGAAGGTGCTGGAAGCCGTCATCGAGACGATGCGCTACTGGCTCGACATGGGCGTCGACGGCCTGCGCCTGGACGCGATCCCCTACCTGATCGAGCGCGACGGCACGAACTGCGAGAACCTTCCCGAGACCCACACGGTCATCAAGGCGATCCGCGCGGCGCTCGACGCGAGCTATCCCGACCGGATGCTGCTGGCCGAGGCTAACCAGTGGCCGGAGGAGACCGCGCAGTATTTCGGCGACGGCGACGAATGCCACATGGCGTTCCACTTCCCGCTGATGCCGCGGATGTACATGGCGATCGCCCGGGAGGACCGGCACCCGATCACCGACATCATGCGCCAGACGCCCGAGATCCCGGAAGGGTGCCAGTGGGCGATCTTCCTGCGCAACCACGACGAGCTGACGCTCGAGATGGTGACCGCGGAGGAGCGTGACTACCTCTGGTCGTTCTACGCCGCCGAGCGCCGCGCCCGCATCAACCTCGGCATCCGCCGCCGCCTCGCGCCGCTGCTCGAGAACGACCGGCGCAAGATCGAGCTGATGAAGTCCCTCGTCCTGTCCATGCCCGGAACGCCGGTGCTGTACTACGGCGACGAGATCGGAATGGGCGACAACATCTATCTCGGCGACCGCGACGGCGTGCGCACGCCGATGCAATGGTCGCCCGACCGCAACGGCGGCTTCTCGCGGGCCAACCCGCAGCGCCTGTTCCTGCCGGCGATCCAGGACCCGATCTACGGCTTCGACGCCCTGAACGTCGAGGCGCAGACGCAGTCGCAGACCAGCTTGCTGAACTGGACGCGGCGGATGATCGCCATCCGCAACAACAGCACGGCGTTGGGCCGCGGCTCGATGCAGTTCCTGTATCCCAGCAACCGCAAGGTGCTGGCCTGGATCCGCGAGTTCGAGGGCGAGCGCGTGCTCTGCGTCGCCAACTTGTCGCGGGCGCCGCAGGCGGTGCAGCTCGACCTGTCGGAGCTGCGCAGCGCGGTGCCGATCGAGCTCACCGGCGGCAGCGAATTCCCGCCGATCGGCGAGCTGCCCTACCTGCTGACCCTGCCGTCCTACGGCTTCTACTGGTTCTCGCTGTCGTCTGCGAACACCGGCACGGTTGGGCCGATGAAGGAGGCGCCCGAGCTGTTCACGCTCGTGCTCACCGGCGGCATCGAGAGCCTGATGGCCGGCCGCGAGCGCGTCGCCTTCGAGCGCACCGTGATCCCGCCCTTCATCGCCAGCCGTCGCTGGTTCGGCGCCAAGGGCTCGCGGATCAAGAGCGTGAAGGTCGTGGACTGCGCCACCGTGAAGGAGGCCGGCGGCGAAGCCCGCTTCCTGCTGCCGCGCATCGACGTGCAGCTCTCCAACGGCGAGCGGCAGCAATACTTCGTGCCCGTCGGCGTCGATGAGGGCCGCGAGGACGAGACGCTGCTCGAATTCGCCGTGGCGCGCGTGCGCCGCGGTCCACGCACCGGCTTGCTTTACGGGGCTGCGGCCTCGCCCGACTTCGCGATCTGCCTCGCCGAAGGCATGCGCGACGGCCGCGAGATCCCGACCGAAGGCGGCAAGCTCGTCTTCTCCTCGACTTCGGCGTTCGACCACAGCGTGCCGTTCGAGGCTGCCGACGTGCGCCGGCTGTCGGCCGAGCAAAGCAACACCTCGATCGCCATCGGCGCGAAGATGATGCTCAAGCTGCTGCGCCGCCTGCAGCCGGGCACCCATCCCGAGGTCGAGGTCGGGCGCTTCCTCACCGAGGAGGCGAAGTTTCCGAACACGCCGGCGCTGCTCGGCACCCTGGAGCACGTCGCCGAGGACGGCACCCGCACGGCGCTCGCCGTACTGCAGAGCTTCGTCCTGAACCAGGGCGACGCCTGGACGGTGATGCTCGAGGGCCTGCGCCGCGACTTCGAGACCGTGGTGCTGGCTCCCGAGAGCGAGGCGCCGACGCCGGAGGACGCGTTCCACGACCACCTGCGCTGGGCCGAACTCCTCGGGCGCCGCACCGCCGAGATGCACAACGCCTTCGCGATCGAGACGGCGCACGCGGCCTTCGCCGCCGAGCCGTTCACGGCCGACGACCTGGCGGTGCTCGGCGCCGACGCGAAGCATCAGGCCGACCGCGCCTTCCGCGGGCTCAAGGGCATCGCCGAGCGCGGGCTCGACGCCGGACGCCCGGCGAGCGCGGCCCTGGCCGAGCGCCGGGCCGAGGTCGACGCGCTGATCGCGTCGCTGACGCGCGATCCGCCGAAGGGTGCGTTCAAGACCCGCATCCACGGCGACTACCACCTCGGACAGGTTCTGGTGTCGAGCGGCGACCTCGTGCTGGTCGACTTCGAGGGCGAGCCCTCGCGACCGGCCGACGAGCGCCGGGCGAAGTCGACGCCGCTGCGGGACGTCGCCGGGATGCTGCGCTCGTTCGCCTACGGCGCCGAGACGGTGACCCGCGAGATCGCCGGCCGCTTCGCCGATTCCGAGGACCGCGCGCGCAACGCGGCCCTCGCCTGGCGTGGCATGATCGATGCGGCGTTCCTCGAAGGCTACGGAAGCGCCGTCTCCGAGAGCCGCGCCGCCGTGACCGACCCGGCGACGCAGGACCGTCTGTTGCGCCTCTGCCTCCTGACGAAGGCGCTCTACGAGGTCGATTACGAGGCGAACAACCGCCCGGACTGGATCGAAATCCCCGCCCGTGGGGTTCTGACCATTCTGGAGGACGCCAAGGCGTCCTGATCCAAGGCGCGGGCCGACGGGGCGAAAACGGCCTCCCCGGCCCGCGCGGAGACTGACGGACTTGAGGCCCTCGCCCGACCCATTCGGGCGCGGCCCCGGTCACCCGAGAGAGGCACCTGAATGACGGCCATCGACCAGACCTTCGCGACCCGCTCCGACCCGTCGGACACGAACCAGGTCTCGAATGTCCCCTCGTCCGGCTCCGCGCCGGCGGGGGCGGCGCACGGCGTCCATCCCGATGCGATCGCGGCGGTGATGGCCGCCAACCATGGCGACGCCTTCAGCGTGCTCGGTCCGCACCAGGTCGGACCCGGCACCTGGGAGGTTCGTGCCGTCCTGCCGGAGGCCAAGTCCGCTGCGTTGATCGTCGGCGGCGACGCGGTGCCGTTCGAGCGGCGCCACCCGGAAGGGTTCTGGGTCGCGAAGGTCGAGAGCCAGGGCCGGCCGCTCTACGAGATCGAGGTCGAGACCTGGGATGGGGCCAAGCGCCGCCGGCACGACCCCTACGGCTTCGGTTCGTCGCTGGAGCAGCACGACGTCGACACCCTGCGCGACGTCGGCACCAACCTCGTCTACAAGATCCTCGGCGCACAGCTCGGCTGCCTCGACGGCATCGACGGCTTCCGCTTCGCGGTCTGGGCCCCGAACGCCAAGCGCGTGAGCGTCGTCGGCGATTTCAACGAGTGGGACGGGCGCCGCCATCCGATGCGTCTCTGGCAGAACGGCGGCCTCTGGGAGCTGTTCGTACCAGGGCTCAAGGCCGGCCAGAACTACAAGTTCGAGATCCGCGGCCCCGACGGGTCGCTGCTGCCGCTGAAGGCCGACCCGGTCGCCTTCGCCGCCCAGCACCCGCCGCAGACCGCCTCCGTGCTGCAGGGCACGAGCGAGCCCGCCTGGCACGACAAGGCCTGGATGGAGACGCGCGGCGAGAAGGACCCGCGGCATGCGCCGATCTCGATCTACGAGGTCCACCTCGGCTCGTGGGCGCGGGTGCCCGGCGAGGGCAACCGCTACCTCACCTACAAGGAGTTGGGCGAGCGGCTGATCCCCTACGTCAAGGAGATGGGCTTCACCCATATCGAGATGCTGCCGATCACGGAGTTCCCGTTCGACGGGTCGTGGGGCTACCAACCGGTGTCGCTGTTCGCGCCGACGAGCCGCCACGGCACCCCGGACGACTTCGCGGCGTTCGTGAACGCGGCACACGCGGCCGGCATCGGCGTGATGCTCGACTGGGTGCCCGGCCACTTCCCGCTCGACGCGCATGGGCTCGGCCAGTTCGACGGCACGCACCTCTACGAGCACGCCGACCCGCGCCAGGGCTTCCACCAGGATTGGGGCACCTACATCTACAATTTCGGCCGCGCCGAGGTGGCGACGTTCCTCGCCGCCAACGCCCGGTTCTGGCTCGAACACTACCACCTCGACGGCCTGCGCGTGGATGCCGTCGCCTCGATGCTCTACCTCGACTACTCGCGCCGCCAGGGCGAGTGGATTCCGAACCAGTACGGCGGCAACGAGAACCTCGATGCGATCGAGTTCCTGCGCAAGACCAACGAGGCGACCTACAGCCACGCCCCCGGCACCATCACGGTCGCCGAGGAATCCACCTCCTGGCCCGGCGTCTCGCACCCGACCTATACCGGGGGGCTCGGCTTCGGCTTCAAGTGGAACATGGGGTGGATGCACGACACCCTGAACTTCGTCTCGACCGATCCGATCCACCGGCGCTACCACCACCACGACTTGACCTTCGGGCTGCTCTACGCCTTCTCCGAGAACTTCATCCTGCCGCTGTCCCACGATGAGGTCGTGCACGGGAAGGGCTCGCTGCTCGGTAAGATGCCCGGCGACCGTTGGCAGAAGTTCGCGAACCTGCGCGCGTATTTCGGCTTCATGTGGGGACACCCGGGCAAGAAGCTGCTCTTCATGGGCGGCGAGTTCGGCCAGGAGCGTGAGTGGAACCACAACCAGTCGCTCGACTGGCACCTGCTCGACGACCCGGCCCACGCCGGCGTGAAGGACGTGATCCGCGACCTCAACCACCTCTACGTCTCGACGCCGGCGCTCCACAGCCGCGACACCGAGGCCGCGGGCTTCCAATGGCTGGTAGCGGACGACCAGGACAACAGCGTCATCGCCTGGGCGCGCAAGGGCCGCGAGGCCGGCCAGATCGCTCTCGTCGTCTCGAACTTCACCCCGGTGCCGCGCGAGAACTACCGCGTCGGCGTGCCGGCGGCGGGTTACTACCGCGAGGCGTTCAACTCGGATGCCGGCATCTACGGCGGTTCGAACGTGGGCAACATGGGCGGCCGTGAGGCCGACGCGACGCAGAGCCATGGCCAGGCGCATTCCCTGAGCCTGACCCTGCCGCCGCTCTCGACCATGATCTTCGTTCGCCAGGGCTGACGACAAGGGCGGCCGCGCCGCAAGCTGCGGCCGCCCATGCTGTTTGATGCGGAGGAGGTCGCGTTGCTCGATTCGGTTTGGACTTCGTCGGTCTCCCTCCCGAGCATCCGCCTGCACATGGCGGAGGCCGGACCGGCCGACGGCCTCCCCACCATCGTGCTGCACGGCTTCCCGGAGTTCTGGTACGGCTGGCGCCGCCAGATCGGCCCCCTCTCGGAGGCGGGCCTGCGCCTCGTCCTACCGGACCAGCGCGGTTACAATCTCAGCGACAAGCCCGGGGGCATCGCCGCCTACCACCTCGACCGGCTCGCCGCCGACGTGATCGAGCTCGCCGACCATTACCGTTTCGCGAAATTCCGCCTCGTCGCGCACGATTGGGGTGGGCTGGTCGCGTGGTGGACTGCCTCGTTCTACCCCGAGCGGATCGAGCGTCTGGCGATCCTCAACGCGCCGCACCCCGCGATCTTCGGCCCCTACATCCGGCGGCATCCGACGCAGCTGCTGCGCAGCGCCTATGTCGCATTCTTCCAGATCCCGCACCTGCCCGAGAAGCGTCTGACCGCGAACGACTGCGCCGTGCTGCGGCAGGCGCTGGCGACGACCAGCCGAAAGGGCAGCTTCACCGACGCCGACCTCGATCTTTACGCCGCTGCCTGGGCGAAGCCCGGTGCGATGACCGGCATGCTGAACTGGTACCGCGCGCTGCGCCTGCCGCGGGCGAGCACCGCGCCGCGGGTGACGGCGCCGACGCTGATCCTGTGGGGCCGCCGCGACCACGCTTTGGGGAGCGGCCTCGCCGAGGCGAGCCTCGAGCTTTGCGACGACGGACGTATCGAATGGTACCCGGAGGCGACGCACTGGGTGCAGCACGATGCGGCCGACGCGGTGAACGCTTCCCTCGTCGCGTTCCTGCGCGCCTGAGAAGACGCCGTTCCGAGACCTGAAAAGACGAAGCCCGCGGATCCTACGATCCGCGGGCTTCCTCACAAGATATCCAGTTAAGAGGTGCGAGCCTCAGCGCTTGAACTTGCCGTCGTACTTGAACTCGGGCGCAGCCTTGAGCTGATCCTTGGTGGCGCCGATGATCGCCTTCCACTTCTTCGCGCCCTCGTCGTAGCCGAGCGCAACGGAGGCCGGCTCGACCGAGACGTAGCGCTCGCCCATGCCGAGGAAGCCGCCGACGGAGATGATGTAGCTGGTGAGCTTGCCATGCTCCATCGCGAGATCCTTGATCTCGCCGACGTTGTTGTTCGAGCCGTCCATCACGTTGAGACCGATGAGGTTGTAGCTCAGCACCGCGTCCTGCGGCACCGGCACGAACTTCGCGGCCGTGGTCGGGGTGGTCTGCTCGGCGGCGAACGCTGCGCCGGAGACGGTGAGGGCGACCATGGATGCCAGGATCAGACGACGCATTGCAATCTCCAAGACCCGAAAGGGGTGCCTAGGAATGCCCTGCGACCTCGATCGTTCCGTCACCGATTCGCGACGCATCGCGAGCGTCGCCCATGGTCTTGCACGCACGAAAAAGCCCGCGAACCCTTCGATCCGCGGGCTTTGTGTCGGGGTTCGGCGTCAGGCAGCCTGCTTGCGCTTCTCCGGCATCGCCTTCTCGGACGTCGCGTCGGCGCGCGTTTCGGTGCGCACCTCGTTGCGTCCTTTGGCGGCCGTGAGCGGCAGCTCGATGTCGAGGCCCAGCGTCGAGACGCCCTCGCCGCGCTCCAGCGTGATCTTCACCTTGTCGCGCTCGACCGAGACGTGCTTGGCGATGACGGCCAGGATCTCCTCGCGGAGCGTGATCACGAGGTCGGGCTGGCCGGTCTCGGAGCGCTCATGGGCGAGGATCAGTTGGAGGCGCTCGCGGGCGACGGAGCCGGAGGCGCGCTTGTTGAAGAGGCCGAGGAGGGTCATGCCGCCCTCCGCAGGAAAAGCTTGTCGAGGAAGGACTTGCGGTCCGTCGGCATCGTCATCGGCAGCGTCTCGCCCTTGAGCCGGCGCACGGCGTCGGTGTAGGCGCGGGCGGGCGCGCAGAGCGGGTTGTTCAGCGTGACCGGGCAGCCGACGTTCGAGGCGCGAAGCACCTCCTGGCTCTCGGGGATGATCGCCAGCAGCGGGATCGACAGGATTTCGAGGACGTCTTCGACCTTGAGCATGTCGCCGCGGTCGGCCCGGCTGGGGTCGTAGCGGGTGAGGATCAGGTGCTTGTCCATGTTCTCGCCGCGCTCGGCCTTGACCGTCTTCGAGTCGAGCAGGCCGATGATCCGGTCGGAATCGCGCACCGACGAGACCTCCGGGTTGGTCACCACCACCGCGACGTCGGCGTGGCGCATGGCGAGCTGGGCGCCACGCTCGATGCCGGCGGGCGAATCGCAGATCACCCAGTCGAACTTTTCGCGAAGCTCTTCCATGACGCGGGCGACGCCCTCGTCGGTCAGCGCGTCCTTGTCGCGGGTCTGCGAGGCCGGCAGCAGGTGCAGGGTCTCGAGCCGCTTGTCGCGGATCACCGCCTGGTTGAGCTTGGCGTCGCCGTTGACGACGTTGATCAGGTCGTAGACGACCCGGCGCTCGGCCCCCATGACGAGGTCGAGGTTGCGCAGGCCGACGTCGAAGTCGACGACGCAGACGCTCTGTCCTCCCTGCGCGATCGCGGCACCAAGTGCCGCCGTGGTCGTCGTCTTGCCGACGCCGCCCTTGCCCGATGTGACGACCAAAACCTTTGCCACGCGTGTCGCTCCTTGATCTGCGGTGATCGGATCGAGTTCTGAGATTTTGTAGGTCAGTCCAAACCCGCCATGCGGATCGCGCCGCCGTCGAGCCAGATCTGTGCGGGTTTGCCCTGGAGCTGCGTTCCGATGTCCTCGGCCGTGCGGACGAGGCGATCGATCCCGAGCAGCTCGGGCTGGAACTTGCGGCAGTAGATGCGCGCGCGCGGGTTGCGGGCGGCGCCCGCGATCGCCCGGCCGCGGAGCGCGCCGTAGATGTGGATCGAGCCGCCGGCCAGGATCTCGGCGCCGGAAGAGACCGAGCCCATCACCGTGACGTCCCCGGTGGGATGAACCACCGTCTGCCCGGAGCGGACCGAGCCCTCGATCGTGATCGAGGTCGAGACCGGCTCCTCCGGGACCTTCGGCAACGCGAGGTCGGGCAGGTCCAGGTTGCTGGCCGGGCGTCCGCCGATCAGCAGCGGCGGCAGGCCGGCCGCGATGCTCTCCACGCCCTCGAAGCCGAGGATGCGGACGCGGCGGCCGATGAGGTCGGCGACGAGCGCCTGAAGCGCTTCGTGGTCCGGGCGAAGGGCGCCGAGATCGAGGATGATCGCGCGTCCGTCGAACAGGGTCGGCGAGCGCTTCAGCGCCGCGTCGAGGTCTGCCAGCCAGTCGGCGAGCGGCGCTTCGGGCTTCAGCGCCATCGCCTTGAACGCACGGCCACGGAAGGCGAGGGCGCGCGGGGCGGAAGGCTTGGCGGCGGGCTTTGCCGGCTCGGCAGGCTCGGTCGCCGGGGCGGGGTCGGCAGGCTTTGCCGGGTCCGAGGCCGCCGCAGCGGTCTCGGGCGCGGGCGATTCGGTGCCGGCCGGCAGGCCAACCGCTTCCGGGGAAACGGCTTTCTCGGGCTGTGCCGAAACGGGACGGTCGGGGTCCGGAAAGATCTGTGTTTTCACGGGTCAACGATTCCTTACCGGATCATTGACGGCGGATATGGTTACCGAACGGTTAAGGATGGTGATCCTGTCGCCATCTCATGCCGGTATCCTGTGATCGCGGCCTCAGGTCCGCTCCAACAGTGCCAACCGGATCGCGTCCTCGACGAGGCGGACTTCCACGGCTTGGCCGGTGAAGCTCGGATCGAGGTCGTCGGCGGCCTTGTAGAGGCCGTCGATCGCGATCAGCTCCGGCTCGAACTTCCGGCACCAGATCCGCGCGTTGGGGTTGCCGGCGGCGCCCGCGATCGCGCGCCCGCGCAGCGGGCCGTAGACGTGGATCGACCCGCCGGCGATCACCTCGGCGCCGGAGGCCACGGCCCCCATCACCGTGACGTCGCCTTCGAGGTGCAGCACCGCCTGGCCGGAGCGGACCGGCGCGTCGAGGATCAGCGAGACGGCCGCCGCCTGCGGTGCTGGCGCCGGCGCGGCGGCCTCGGGGGAGGGGGCGTCGGGCTCCGGCATCTCGATCTCGCCGGCGGGGCGCCCCCCCGCCAGGGCCGGCGGCAGGCCGGGTCCGAGCAGGGCCGGAGCGGCCCCCTCGATCCCGTAGATCGCGATGGCGCGGGACGACAGCTCGGCCACAAGCCCGGTCAGGTCGTCGCGGTCGAGGGTCAGCCCGGTCAGGTCGAGGATCACCGGCCGCCCGGAGAAGAAGGCCGGCGCGCGCTGGCGCAGGGCGTCGAGGTCGGAGAGCCAATCCTCCACCGGAGGCAGCGGCGCGAGCACGGTCGCCATGAACGAGCGGCCGCGGAAGCGGATCGGCGGACGGGGCGCGTCGGGCTTGGGCTGGGTCACGGGGGCGGGCATCTCGCGTGTCGGGCCTGGACCTCGCCTGCATGCGGCGTGCGCGCCCGCGGAGCAATCCTCCCGATCGGCTTGCCCACCCCGATGGTGATCCGAGGTCGGCCGGACACGTGCGAGCACCACGCCGCAATCCCTGCTCGAAACCCCGCTAAGCCGTTGCGCGCCAACTGGAATGGTTCTGAAACATAGCGGTTGCAACGGCGCCCGCGGCCTTGCTACCCCCGGCATCGATCGCGCCCCCTTGCGGGGCGAAGCCCGAGGGATGCACCGCGATGGCTCAGCAGAAGGACGCACGGCGCGGTCCGGCCTACCGCCTCGCGGTGGCAGGGCGGATCGTGCTCGCGGTGCTCGGGGGCTACGGGGTCGCGGCGCTGCTGACCGCGCTCCTGTCGCTGACGCTGCCCCTCGTCCGCTCGGAAGCGGTCGCGAGCGCAACGCTCGTGAGCTTCGCGGTGATGGTGGCGGTGGTGGTCTACGTCTTCGCCGCCCGCACCCTCGGGCGCGCCGCGCTCGCTGTCGCCGGCCTCGCAGCCGTCCTCGGCGGCGGGCTCTGGCTCGCGGGCGGGTTCTCCGCCGCCGGTGCCGCATGAGGCAAGGCTTCCGCCAGTCGATGGCGTGGCTGCACGCGTGGTCCGGCCTCGTGGTCGGCTGGGTGCTGTTTTCAGTCTTCGTCACCGGCACGGCGAGCTACTATCGCGCCGAAATCTCGCAATGGATGCGGCCGGAGCTGGTGGCCGGCGCGAGCGACCCGGCCCGCTCGGCCGACCTCGCTGCCGCCTACCTGCAGAAGGCGATGCCCGACGCCGTGGGCTGGTACGTCGAGCTGCCGAAGCCCGAGAAGCCGGCGGTCGGCGTCATGTGGTGGAAGAGCCTGGACGGCCCGTTCCACCAGGCGCTGCTCGACTCCACGAGTGGTGCGCCGGTCGCGGCGCGCGACACGCGAGGGGGCGACTTCCTCTACCGCTTCCACTTCGAGCTCGGCATGCCGCCGCTCTGGGGCCGCTGGATCGTCGGCACCTGCGCGCTGGTGATGCTGGTGGCGCTGGTCTCCGGAATCGTCACCCACCGGCGGATCTTCGCCGACTTCTTCACCTTCCGGCGGCGGCGCTCGCAGCGCGGCTGGCTCGACGCGCACAACGTGTTCGGCGTGCTCGCGCTGCCGTTCCACCTGATGATCACCTACACCGGCCTCGTCACCCTCGCGCCGATGTACATGCCCTGGGGCGTCGCCGCCGCCTACAAGGGCGACGAGATGCGCTTCTACGTCGACAGCGGGCTGATGCCGGACCTGCGCGGCCCGGCGGGCAAGCCCGGCACGCTGGCGCCGCTCTCAAGCATGATCGCGCAGGCGATCGCGGAACGTGGCGAGGCGCCGGAGGGCGTCTCGGTCTACAACCCCGCCGACGCCGCGGCTTCGGTGGTCGCGATCTTCGAAGAACCGCACGGCCTCGCCCACGAGCACCCGCAGATCGCGTTCGACGGCACCACCGGCGCCGTCCTCGGCCGCAACGGCGCGACCCGCGCCGCGGCCAAGACTTCGACCGTGATGCTCGGCCTCCACGAGGGGCACTTCGCCGGGGCAGCCCTGCGGGCGCTGTTCTTCCTCTGCGGAATCATGGGCGCGGCCACCGTCGCCACCGGCCTCGTGCTGTGGGCCGTGGCCCGCGCGCCGAAGGGGGCGGAGGCGGACGGCTTCGGCTTAAGGCTGGTGCGCGTGCTGAACGTCGGCACCATCGCCGGCCTGCCGGCGGGGATCGCCGCCTACTTCCTCGCCAACCGCCTGCTGCCCCTCGACCTCGCGGCCCGCGCCGACTGGGAGGTCGGCGTGTTTTTCGGAGCCTGGGCGCTCGTGGCGGTGTTGGGCGCCGTACGCCCGGTCGGGACGGTCTGGCGCGAGGGCCTGGCGCTCGTCGGCGCCTTGTTCCTCGCGGTCCCGTTCGTCGGCGCCATCGTCACCGGCCTGCATCCGCTCGTCGGCGAGTTGCGCTTCCTCGGCTTCGAGGCCGCGATGGTCGTCCTCGGCCTGTTGTTCGTGCTCGCCGCGCGCAAGGCCGGGCGACCGCGGCCTCCGCAGGCGCAACGCGCGGACGCCGCCATCGCCGGACGGGCGGCCCTGCGCGCATGACCGCCATCGTCGTCGCCCTCAACCTGGCGCTCTGCTTTGCCGGCCTCGCGGCGCTGGCACTCAGCCTCGACCGCCACCACCGCGACGCCTTCCTGGTGCGGGCCGGCGCGGCGCGCGCGCGGACTCTCCGAATCGCCGGCTGGGCCGGCATCGGGCTGTCCTTCGCCGCGGCGGTGACGCTGGAAGGCTGGAACTTCGGGCCGGTGCAATGGGTCGGCACCTTGACCGGCGCGGCGCTCCTCGTGGTCGCGTTCCTGTCCTACAGGCCGGGCTGGCTCAGGCCGGCTGCGCTGCTGGCGCTGCCCGTCGCCCTGGTGGCGCTGCCGCTGGCGCTGTACGGCTGAGCAACGTCTGGATCGCTGCCCAGAACCACTGCCCCCTTGCCGCAGAGGCCGACTCCTTATATTGCGGCGCAATAGCTCGAACCCGTTCTCGACCCGGCGTGGCCGACCGTAACAGCGGTCCGTCCCGTGGCGGGTTCTACTCGCTTCGGAAACACCATGAAGCTGCGCAACATCGCCATCATCGCCCACGTCGACCACGGCAAGACGACGCTCGTCGACAAGCTGCTGTCGCAGTCCGGCTCCTTCCGCGACAACCAGCGGGTCGAGGAACGGGCGATGGACTCGAACGACCTCGAGAAGGAGCGCGGCATCACCATCCTGGCCAAGGCGACCTCGGTCGTCTGGAAGGACACCCGCGTCAACATCGTCGACACCCCCGGCCACGCCGACTTCGGCGGCGAGGTCGAGCGCATCCTGTCGATGGTCGACGGCGTGATCGTGCTGGTGGACGCGGCCGAGGGCCCGATGCCGCAGACCAAGTTCGTGGTCGGCAAGGCGCTCAAGATCGGCCTGCGCCCGATCGTGGCCATCAACAAGGTCGACCGTCCGGACGCCCGTATCACCGAGGTGGTGAACGAGGTGTTCGACCTGTTCGCGGCGCTCGACGCCACCGACGACCAGCTCGACTTCCCGATCCTCTACGGTTCGGGCCGCGCAGGCTGGATGGCGACCGCGCCTGACGGCTCGCAGGAAGACGGCCTCGCGCCGCTGTTCGACCTCGTGCTCGAGCACGTGCCCCCGGCAAAGGTGGAGGAGGGTCCGTTCCGGATGCTCGGCACCCTGCTCGAGGCCAACCCGTTCCTCGGCCGCATCATCACCGGCCGCATCGCGTCCGGCACCGTGAAGCCGAACCAGGCGATCAAAGTGATGGATCGCGAGGGCAAGCTCGTGGAGACCGGCCGCGTCTCGAAGATCCTTGCGTTCCGCGGCCTGGAGCGCGCGCCGATCGATGTCGGCGAGGCGGGCGACATCGTCTCCATCGCCGGCCTCGTGAAGGGCACCGTCGCCGACACGTTCTGCGACCCGCAGGTCGAGACCCCGATCCAGGCCCAGCCGATCGATCCGCCGACCGTGACCATGTCCTTCATCGTCAACGATTCGCCGCTCGCCGGCACCGAGGGTGACAAGGTCACCAGCCGCATGATCCGCGACCGCCTGTTCAAGGAGGGCGAGGGCAACGTCACGCTGAAGATCGAGGAGGCCGCCGACAAGGACAGCTTCTTCGTCTCCGGTCGCGGCGAGTTGCAGCTGGCGATCCTGATCGAGACCATGCGTCGCGAAGGCTTCGAGATCGCCGTCTCGCGTCCCCGCGTCGTGCTCTCGAAGGACGAGGATGGCGGCATCCTGGAGCCGGTCGAGGAGGTCGTCGTCGACGTCGACGAGGAGTATTCGGGCGTCGTCGTGCAGAAGATGTCGGAGCGCAAGGCCGAGATGATCGAGATGCGGCCGTCGGGCGGTGACCGCCTGCGCCTCGTCTTCCACGCTCCTACCCGCGGCCTCATCGGCTACCAGAGCGAGCTGATGACTGACACGCGCGGCACAGCGATCATGAACCGCCTGTTCAAGGCCTACGAGCCCTTCAAGGGCGAGATCGCCGGCCGCCGCAACGGCGTGCTGATCTCGAACGACAAGGGCGAGGCCGTGGCCTACGCCATGTGGAACCTGGAAGACCGCGGCCCGATGATGATCGAGCCCGGCGCCAAGGTCTACCAGGGCATGATCATCGGCGAGCACAACCGCGAGAACGACCTCGAGGTGAACGTGCTCAAGGGCAAGAAGCTTACCAACATCCGCACCACCTCGAAGGACGAGGCCGTGCGCCTGACGCCGCCGATCCGGATGACGCTGGAGAAGTCGCTCGCCTGGATCCAGGACGACGAGCTGATGGAAGTCACGCCGAAGTCGATCCGTTTGCGCAAGACCCATCTCGACCCGAACGACCGCAAGCGCTTCGAGCGCTCGAAAGAAGCCGTCACCGGCGCCGTGTAAGGTCCTCGACCGCACCAGCAAGAAGGCCCGGGCATCGCTACCCGGGCCTTTTTTCGTTCCTGGCGTCCGCCGCCGCGAAAGCACGGCAGCAAAGCGTTTTTAGCCGGCGCCCGGGTCGGCGTCCTCGTCCTTCGAAGCGCCGCCCTGCGGTCCCTTGCCCGGATGCCCGTCGGTCTTCTCGTTCGGGTCCATCACCGCGTCCGGCGCGACGTTGGCGGGCTTGCCCTTCGGGGGCTCGTCCGAAGAGTTGCCCGAAGGCTTGTCGTGCTTGCTCATTTTCCCTCCTCGCGCTCGGCCTTGTAGTGCCCGTCGGCGACCGTCTGGTCGGCTTGTGGGCCGCGGGACGCCTTCTGGTCGGAATGCCCGCCCGACGAGCCGCCGGGCGTCGGCGGAGCGCGGCCAGGCTCGCCGCCCTGCTTCCAATCGGCCTTCCGCTCGGGGTCGGACTTGCCGCCCGTTCCCATGTCGGTGATCGCCGACTGCTCGGCGGTGTGCCCGCCGCCGCCGGCCGCGGGCTTGCCGCTGGTGCCGACTTTATCGTCCGGCTTGCGGGTGACGGTCTCCGAGGCGTCGTCCGTGTCGCGGGCCATCAGCGCTTCCCGTCGTCCTGCCCGACGGCGGCGGTGGCGCGATCGATCGCCTCGGACGCGGTTGCGCCCGGCTGGCCCTCGCCGCGGATCGCCCGCAGGTTTTCCGGCGGCGTCTCGGATTCGGTCTGGTCGGTGGCGTCCTCGCTCTTCATGCCCGAGGCGATCCGCGCGGTCTCGGCCTCGCCCGCCGGGTTGCCCCTGAGGTCGGCCTGAGTCCGGGACGGGGTGCCGACGTCGAGGGGCGAATCCTGTCCGAGATCCTGGCCGTTGCGGTCCGCGTTCGCGGAAAAACCCTTCAGCGAGGGGCGGTCTGCGTCGTGCTCGGCCATGGTGCGCCTTTCGGGCTGTCGATCCGTCATGTGGATCGACAACACCGATGGCAGGCGACGGTTGCCTCCGACGCCCCGCGCGATCAGGCCGCGCCGGACGCCGGCTCGGGCTTGCCAGACCGCATCAGGGTCACGAACCGGTCGAACAGGTAGTGGCTGTCGCGCGGGCCCGGCGAGGCTTCCGGGTGGTGCTGCACCGAGAAGGCTGGCCGGTCGGTGAGGGTGAGTCCGCAATTCGAGCCGTCGAACAGCGAGACGTGGGTCTCGACCGCGGTCTCGGGCAGGCTCGCCGGGTCGACGGCGAAGCCGTGGTTCATCGAGACGATCTCGACCTTGCCGGTGGCCTTGTCCTTCACGGGATGGTTCGCGCCGTGGTGGCCTTGGCCCATCTTCACCGTGCGCCCACCGAGCGCGAGGCCCATAAGCTGGTGCCCGAGGCAGATGCCGAAGGTCGGAACCTTCGAGGCGAGCAGCTCGCGAATCACCGGCACCGCGTATTCGCCGGTCGCAGCCGGGTCGCCAGGACCGTTCGACAGGAACACGCCGTCCGGCTTCAGCGCCAGGATGTCGGCCGCGCTGGTGGTCGCCGGCACGACGGTGACCGTGCAGCCGGCCTCGGCCAGCAGCCGCAGGATGTTGCGCTTCACGCCGTAATCGATCGCGACGACGCGCAGGCCCTCGCCCGGTACGCCGCGGCCGTAGCCCGCCTTCACCGTCCAGGTCGACTCACTCCAGTCGGAGCGCTCGCGGCTGGTCACCGGGGGCACGAGATCGAGGCCTTCCATCGGCGCGAGGGCCGCGGCGCGCGCCTTCAGGGCCTCGCGGTCGAAGTTGCCCTGCGGGTCGTTGGCGATCACCGCGTTCGGCATGCCGTGGTCGCGGATGCGGGCGGTAAGCGCGCGGGTGTCGATCCCGGTGATGCCGAGGATGCCGCGGGCCTTCAGCCACGCGTCGAGGTGCGAGGATGAGCGCCAGCTCGACGGCTGGGTCACGGCCGAGGCGATCACCGTGCCGCGCACGCCCGACGCCGGGGCGGCGTCGAGGCTTTCGAGATCCTCGTCGTTGGTGCCGGTGTTGCCGATATGCGGGAAGGTGAAGGTGACGATCTGCCCGGCATAGGACGGGTCCGTCAGGATCTCCTGGTAGCCGGTCATCGCCGTGTTGAAGCAGACCTCGCCGTCGGCGACGCCGGTCTGGCCGATGCCGAAGCCTTCGAGGATGGTGCCGTCGGCCAGCACCAGCAACGCGGTGGCGACGGGCTCGGCCCAGGGCTCGGGCACGGCGGCGTCTCTCGGCGCGGAAGCGCTGTCTTGCAGCATCACGGTGATCTCGCTTATGTCCGGCCACGACCGGCGCCGTCGAGACGGCGCGAGCGGGCGGCGGGTGATCGTGTGCGGCGGTCTTATCGAGCCCGCGGCGACGGGGTCAATGTGGTGCCGCATCGAACGCGGCTCAATCGCTGCAAACCGCAGGCCAGCCACCCGTTTCTGCACGACCTTCGCTTTCGCGCCACCTCCGTTCCGCACCACCTCAAGGACAAGCCCGATGCTCCGCGCCCGCCTCACCACCGAAATGAAGGAGGCCATGAAGGCCGGCGAGAAGGCCAAGCTCGCGACGATCCGGATGATCCAGGCGGCGCTCAAGGACAAGGACATCGAGGCGCGGGGGCTCGGCAAGGAGCCGGCGAGCGACGACGAGATCCTGGCGCTGCTGCAGAAGATGATCAAGCAGCGCAACGAATCGGCTGCGGTCTACGAGCAGGGCGGCCGGCCGGAGCTGGCCGAGAACGAGCGCGCCGAGATCGCGGTGATCGAGACCTACCTGCCCAAGCAGATGGACGAGGTCGAGACGCAGGCTGCGATCGATGCCGCCATCGCCGAGGCGGGCGCCGCCGGCCCGAAGGACATGGGTAAGGTCATCGCGATCTTGAAGGGCACCTATGCCGGCCGCATGGACTTCGCCAAGGCGAGCGGATTGGTGAAGGCGGCGCTGAACGCGAAGGCTTGACGCGACACCGCGGTTCTGCCCGCTATCCACCGTCGTCCCGGGGAAGGGACTCGGTGCGGGTGCCTGCGGTATACATCCCGGTCCGAACACCGGACACCGGACCCGCCGCATACCCGTGCGCTACCCGCCCCACATCCTCGAAGAGATCCGCAACCGGCTTCCCGCCTCCGACGTGGTCGGCCGGCGTGTGAAGCTGAAGAAGGCCGGGCGCGAGTGGCGCGGGCTGTCACCGTTCAACGCCGAGAAGACTCCGTCCTTCTACGTCAACGACCAGAAGCAGTTCTATCACTGCTTCTCTTCCGGCAAGCATGGCGACATCTTCAGCTTCTTGATCGAGACCGAGGGCCTGAGCTTCCCCGAGGCCGTCGAGCGGCTGGCCGGGGAGGCCGGCGTGTCGCTGCCGGCGCCCAGCGCCGACACCCGCGAGATGGAGACCAAGCGCCGCGGCGCGATCGAG
This sequence comes from Methylobacterium sp. WL120, assembly GCF_008039465.1. Classification (NCBI taxonomy): domain Bacteria; kingdom Pseudomonadati; phylum Pseudomonadota; class Alphaproteobacteria; order Hyphomicrobiales; family Methylobacteriaceae; genus Methylobacterium; species Methylobacterium sp. WL120. The sequence goes on from NZ_VRUT01000002.1 coordinate 65,763, forward strand.
GTGATGGAGCTGGCGACCGCGTGGTTCGAGGAGCGGCTGGCGTCCCCCGCCGGCGCGGCCGCCCGCGCCTACCTCGACCGGCGCGAACTCGGCCCCGAGATCCGCAGCCGTTTCCGCCTCGGCTACGCGCCGGCCGACCGCTACGGCCTGCGCGACCACCTCGCGGCCAAGGACGTCGACAAGGCGCTGATGGGCGAGCTCGGCCTGCTGGTGACGGGCGAGGACATCGCCGTGCCCTACGACCGCTTCCGCGACCGCATCATCTTCCCGATCGCGGACGTGCGCGGCCGGGTGATCGCCTTCGGCGGCCGCGCGATGCAAGCGGACGCGAAGGCCAAGTACCTGAATTCGCCCGAGACGCCGCTCTTCCACAAGGGGCAGGTGCTCTACAACCTGAACCAGGCGCGCAAGGCCGCCCACGACCGCGGCACGCTCATCAGCGTCGAAGGCTACGTCGACGTGATCGCGATGACGCTCGCAGGCTACCCCAACACCGTGGCACAGCTCGGCACGGCGCTCACGGAGGAGCAGCTGGCGCTGATGTGGCGTCATGCCGACGAGCCGATCCTCTGCTTCGACGGCGACGGCGCCGGGCAGCGCGCCGCCAATCGGACTCTCGACGTCGCCCTGCCGATGCTGGAGCCGGGCCGGTCGCTGCGCTTCGCGATGCTGCCGGAGGGCCAGGACCCAGACGACCTGCTGCGCTCTGGCGGCGCGGCGGCGATCGACAAGGTGGTCGAGGCGGCCAAGCCCCTGGTCGAGGTGCTGTGGAGCCGCGCCGTCGAGACCGGCTCGACCGACACCCCGGAGCGCCGCGCCGGCCTCGCCAAGACCCTGCGCGGACTGATCTCCGGCATCCGCGACGAGACGGTGCGGAGCTATTATCGCGACGAGATCGAGGAGCGCCTGCGCGGTCTCTCGCCCCGCAGCGCGCCTCAGCAGCGCGGCGCCTACCAGCCGGGCGGACGGCAGAATACTTACCTAAGGAAGCCTCGCCCCGGCGATCCACCGCCGTCGCCGCGGCTCACCGCCGGGCCGAGCGCCGGGCTTGCCCGCTCCAACGGGTTTTCCGGCAGCGGCAGCTCCCGCGAGGCGATGATCGTGGCGAGCCTCCTCGTCCACCCCGAGCTGCTCGGTCTCGAAGCGGAGGATCTCGCCGCCCTCGATCTCGAGGATCCGGATGCGGTGGCCCTGCGCTCGCTGCTCCTGGACCGCGCGGCCGACGCCGCCGACCCGGACGTGGCGGTGGTGGAGAACCGGCTGGCCCGGGCGGGGCTGGAGGCGGCGAGCGCGCGGCTCGCCGCGCGGGTGCGCCCCGGCGACCGTTGGGCGCTCGATCCGCATGCCGACCTGGTCAAGCTGGAAGACGCATTGCGTCAGGCCGTGATCTTGCACCGCAAGGCCGGCGCGCTAAATAGCGAACTCCGACAGGCGGAACGTGCGCTCGTCGAAGAAGAAACAGAGGCGAATTTCGCTTGGCTGTGCGACGTCAAGGAGCGCTTGGCGGTGATCGCGGGAGCGGAGACCGAGGCGGACCTGCAGGACACGAACGACTCGACTGTGTCGTAGGGCCTGTGCGATGGCGGAATACGAAGCGCCTTCGCGGCATGGTTAACAATCGGTCAAGCGTCTCGCTTGCATACCGAGTCCGAGCTACGACGCGGTCGAAGTGATTCGTCCGGGTTCCACACGCATTGCGGCGCCGACGGCGCGGCGTGGCCGAGAGGCCCCCGCATCGTGCCGCGCCGAAACAATAGGCTGATCATGGCGACGAAGGCAACGGAACGGGACGAGACGGACACCGCTCCGGCAGAGCAGACCGATGGGCCGCTCCTCGACCTGACGGATGCTTCGGTCAAGCGGATGGTGAAGCTCGCGAAGAAGCGCGGGTACATCACCTACGAGGAGGTCAACGAGGTCCTCCCCGAGGGGCAGTCCGACCCCGACCAGCTCGAGGACGTGCTGTCCCAGCTCTCCGAGATGGGCATCAACGTCGTCGAGGCCGAGGAGACCGACGAGGCCGCCGCCGACAAGCCCGCCAACGGCGAGGCGTCGGAGGACGAGGAGGGCGCCGAGGGTACGGAGGTGGCCGAGGTCGCCCCGACGCGCGCCGTCGCGGTCGTCACCGCCACCAAGGAGCCGACCGACCGCACCGACGACCCGGTGCGCATGTACCTGCGCGAGATGGGCTCGGTCGAGCTGCTGTCGCGCGAGGGCGAAATCGCCATCGCGAAGCGGATCGAGGCCGGCCGCGAGGCGATGATCGCCGGCCTGTGCGAGAGCCCGCTGACCTTCCAGGCGATCATCATCTGGCGCGACGAACTCGTCGACGGCAAGGTGCTGCTGCGCGACATCATCGACCTCGAAGCCACCTATGCCGGCCCCGACGGCAAGAACCCGCAGATCGCCGAGGGCGCGACCGAGGGAGAGGAAGCCGAGGCCGAGACGCCGGCGCCCGAGGGCGGCGACGACGACGACGACATGGAGAACAACGTCTCGCTCGCGGCGATGGAAGCCGAGATCAAGCCGCGCGTGCTTGAGACGTTCGACGCGATCGCCAACAACTACCGCAAGTTGCGCAAGCTCCAGAACGAGGAGACCGCGCGCAAGGCCGGCAACGAGAAGACGACGCCCGCCCAGGAGAAGAAGCAGGCCGAGTTCAAGGACACCGTCGTCGCCGACGTGAAGTCGCTGTCCCTGAACAACAACCGCATCGAGGCCCTGGTCGAGCAGCTCTACGACATCAACAAGCGCCTCATCTCGCATGAGGGCCGCCTGATGCGCTACGCCGAGAGCCACGGCGTCGCCCGCGACGAGTTCCTGCGCCACTACCAGGGTTGGGAGCTCGACCCGAACTGGATGACCCGCGTCGGCACGCTGGGCGGCAAGGGCTGGAAGAACCTCGTCGAGAAGGGCTCGAAGCAGGTCTCGGACCTGCGCGAGCAGATTCTGACGCTCGCCTCCGAGACGGGCCTGGAGATCGGCGAGTACCGCAAGATCGTCAACATGGTCCAGAAGGGCGAGCGCGAAGCCCGCCAGGCCAAGAAGGAGATGATCGAGGCGAACCTCCGCCTCGTGATCTCGATCGCCAAGAAGTACACCAACCGCGGGCTGCAGTTCCTGGACCTGATCCAGGAGGGCAACATCGGCCTCATGAAGGCCGTCGACAAGTTCGAGTACCGCCGCGGCTACAAGTTCTCGACCTACGCCACCTGGTGGATCCGCCAGGCGATCACCCGCAGCATCGCGGATCAAGCGAGAACCATCCGCATCCCGGTGCACATGATCGAGACGATCAACAAGATCGTCCGCACCTCGCGCCAGATGCTGCACGAGATCGGCCGCGAGCCGACCCCGGAGGAGCTGGCCGAGAAGCTGGCCATGCCGCTGGAGAAGGTGCGCAAGGTCCTCAAGATCGCCAAGGAGCCGATCTCGCTCGAGACGCCGATCGGCGACGAGGAGGATTCGCACCTCGGCGACTTCATCGAGGACAAGAACGTCGTCCTGCCGATCGACGCGGCGATCCAGTCGAACCTGCGCGAGACCACGACGCGCGTGCTCGCCTCGCTTACGCCGCGCGAGGAGCGCGTGCTGCGCATGCGCTTCGGCATCGGCATGAACACCGACCACACCCTCGAAGAGGTCGGCCAGCAGTTCTCGGTGACCCGCGAGCGCATCCGCCAGATCGAGGCGAAGGCCCTGCGCAAGCTGAAGCACCCGAGCCGGAGCCGGAAGCTGCGGAGCTTCCTGGACAACTGAGCGGCCGATCCGCCATGACGTGTTTCGCCGACTCGTGTCGGCGGACCACGTCGTCGGCGGCCCGAAGCCTTGCTTTGGCGGTCCGCGAACCCACCTTGGCCGTATGCTTGAGCGTCGCCAGCATCCACCCGTGCCGCCGACCGCCGCAGCCGACGGCTCGGAGGCGGACGACGTGCCGTTCGGCGCGCTGCAGGAATGCGTCGCGATCCGCGACTGGTTGCTGAGCGAAGGAGCGCGCCTGCCCGAGCCCGACGACCTGATCGCGGGCTTCGCCGAGCGCCTGAACCAGGTCGGCGTGCCGGTGGACCGGACCTCGACGGCGATCGACACGCTGCATTCCGAGTATTCCGGCATCGGGCGCATCTGGACGCGCGAGGCCGGCACCACGGTGCGGTTGTTTCCGCACGGCGAGGCTTCCGAGCGCGCCTACGCGGCGAGCCCGTTCCGGAAGGTGCACGAGGACGCCGCATGGCTGATCCTCGACCTCGCCGACACGCCGGACGACGCCTACTCGGTGATCCCCGACCTGAAGGCCGCCGGCTACACCCACTACATCGTCGTGCCGCTGTTCTTCACCAACGGCACCCATAACGGCATTACCTTCGCGACCCGCGACCCGGACGGGTTCCGCGACGAGGACGTCGCGATCCTGCGCTTCGTCATGCCGGCGCTCGCGGCCGTGATGGAGATGCGCCTCGTCACCAAGCAGCTCGACACGGTGCTGCGCATCTACGTCGGCGACGAGCCGCACCGGGCGATCCTGTCGGGGGACATCCGTCGCGGCCAGGTGAAGCGCATCCGCTCGGCGATCCTGTTCGCCGACATGCGCGACTACACCCGCATCTCGGCGGACATGACGCCGGAAGAGGCGGTGGACCTGCTCAACATCTTCTTCGACTGCCTGGTCCCGCCGATCGAGCGTGAGGGCGGCGAGGTGTTGAAGTACCTCGGCGACGGCCTGCTCGCGATCTTCCGCGAGCCGGGCGACGACCTCGGCGGCGCCGCCAAGGGCGCGCTGACGGCGGCGCAGGGCGCACTCCAAGCGCTGGAGGAGGCCAACACCCTTCACCAGTTCGCGGTGCCGATGATGGCCGGCATCGCGCTCCACCACGGCGAGGCGGCGTACGGCAACGTTGGCTCGGGCACGCGGCTCGATTTCACCGTCATCGGCCGCGACGTGAACATGGCGAGCCGCATCGCCCGCCTCAACAAAACGCTGGGCGAGCCGCTGCTGATGTCGAAGCCCTTCGTCGACTTCCTGTGGGGCGATCCGGTGCCGCTCGGCGAGCACGTCCTCGACGGCTTTTCCGAGCCGATGATGGTCTACCGGCCGCGTCCGAAGCCGCATCGCCGCCAGGGCTGATCTCAGCCCCGCAGCGTCAGCGTGCCGCCGGCGATGCTGAAGTCGCGCACCCGCTTGAGGAACGACATCCCAAGCAGGTTCGTGCCGAGGCCGCCGCCGGGCACGACCACCGCTTCGACGTCGCGCACGGTGACCGGCCCGATCCGGATCATGCCGATGCGCACCGGGGCGACCCGCACCACGCCGTTGGCCGTCATCACCGGTCGGGTGAAGTCGCGCGGCGTGAGGACGAGGCCGAGACGCGCGGCCGCCTCCTCGGTGAAGCTGCACGCGGTGGCGCCGGTGTCGACCATCATCCGCAGCGAGCGGCCGTCCACCAGGGCGTCGGCGAGGAAGTGGCCGCTGCGGTCCGCATTGAGGGCGATCGCGCTCGGCACCGAGAAGGATGGCGGCGCCGCTGGTACCGGCTGCGCGTCGGGCTTGCGGTGAGTCAGGCGGTCTCCGACCCCGCCGAGCACGCCCGCGGCGAGGCCGGCCCCTACGCAGAGCATCAGGATCGTCCGCAACGCCAACCTCCGCGCCCCGAGGGGACCGGCGTAGACCATCACGGAACCGGTGAACGATACGTGGCGCCCTGCGCGCCGCCGGGGTAAACCCGCCGCCTTTCGTGCCGACAGGGTTTCCGAACCGTCTCGGCATGACGACGACAGACGGCGACCATCCTGCGCGCTCGCCCCTTCGACGGGGTTGACCGGGCCGGCCGTCGGGACCACATCTGCGGTGTTCCAGGGAGATCCCCGGCAAGGGGCTGAGAAACCGCTGGCAGGCTCGCGAGGGCTCGCGGCGCGGAAATCCTTCGAACCTGATCCGGTTCACACCGGCGTAGGGATTGGACCGTGGGCGTCGTCCTCGTGGACGGATCGCACCAGCTTCTCGAAGGAAGCGTCAGGCCCGGTCTCTGCGACACCACGCGGAGGATCTTTTGGGTCGTCACCCAGCATCACCGATCGGGGTTCGCCGAACGAACGGCGGCACGAACCCGTCCGTCACGTTGCCCGTCCGCGCCGACGTCGCCATCGTTGGCGGCGGCCTGATCGGGCTGTCGATCGCCTGGCGCATCGCGCAGTCCGGTCGGTCCGTCGCGGTCGTCGAGCGCGAGACCATCGGGTCCGGCGCGAGCCTCGCCGCCACCGGCATGCTGGCGCCCGCGGCCGAGCACGAGCCCGGCTCGGACCCGCTGCTCCCGCTCGCCCTCGATTCGCTGCGGCGCTGGCCCGGGTTCCGCGACGAACTCGAAGCGGCCGCCGGCCACGACATCGACTACCGCGAGGACGGGACGCTGGTGCTGGCCATCGGCCGCGACGAGGTCGAGCGCCTGCGCTTCCGCTACGAGCTGCAGCGCCGCTCGGGCGTCGCCGCCGAATGGGTCGCGGGCACCGAGGTCCGCCGCCGCGAGCCGGCCTTGCGCCCCTCGGTCACCGCTGGCGTGTTCTGCCCGCTCGACCACCAGGTCGATCCGAGTCGGGTGATGGCGGCGCTCGTGCAGGCTTGCCGTGGCGCCGGCGTGGCGCTCGTCGAGAACAGCCCGGTCGTCGCCCTCGAACGGACATCCGGGCGCGTCACCGGCCTCCGCACCGCCAATGGCGTTCTGCAGGCCGACACCGTGATCCTGGCGGCCGGCGCCTGGAGCGGGGAGGGCGGCCTGCTGCCCCAAAACCTCGCGCTGCCGGTCCGCCCGCTCAAGGGCCAGTCGCTGGCGCTGAAGACGACCGCGCGCACCGGCACGCTGTCGCACATGGTGTGGACCGAGCAGGTCCACATGGCACCGAAGGGCGACGGCCGCATCGTCGTCGGCGCGACGGTGGAGGATTGCGGCTTCCGCCCCGGCGTCACCGCCGGCGGGCTCTACGCCCTTCTGGAGGGCGCGCGGCGGGTGCTGCCCGGCATCGAGGAGATGGAGGTCGAGGCGGTGTGGAGCGGGTTCCGCCCGACCTCGGACGACGACGCGCCGATCCTGGGCGAGATCGCCCCCGGGCTGGTCGTCGCCACCGGCCATCATCGCAACGGCTACCTGCTCGCCCCGGTGACCGCCGACGCGATCGCCGCCCTCGTCACCACGGGCGCGATGCCGGTGGTGGCCCGGGATTTCTCCCTCGCACGGTTTACCGCAAGCCAGGACGTGAGGCCTTCGGCATGAGGCTGACCGTGAACGGGCAAGCCCGCGAGATCGAGGCCGCCGACCTCGCCGCTTTGTTCGCGCACGCGGCGGAGGAGACCGGCAGCCCCGATCCGCAGGGGGTCGCCATCGCGGTCAACGGCCGCGTCGTCCGCCGTCGCGATTGGGAGCGCACCCCGATCGCGGACGGCGACCGCATCGAGATCGTACGCGCCATGCAGGGAGGCTAGAGGATGCTCGACACGCTCACACCCCTCCGTCCGGAGGCCGACGACCCCTTCGTCGTCGCCGGCGTCACGCTGAGTTCGCGCCTGTTCATCGGCACGGCCGGCTATCCGACGCAGGTGATCATGCGCGATGCGGTCGCGGCCTCGGGGGCCGAAGTCGCCACCGCCTCGATCCGCCGGGTGTCGCTCCAGGGCCACGGCTCGGACACGGTCGAGATCCTGAAGGGGCGCCGCTTCTTGCCCAACACCGCCGGTTGCGAGACCGCGCGCGACGCGATCATGACCGCGGAGCTGGCGCGCGAGGCCCTCGACACGAACTGGATCAAGGTCGAGGTCATCGGCGACCGCGAGACGCTGTACCCGGACGTGACCGAGCTGATCGAGGCCTGCCGCCACCTCGTCGACGACGGCTTCGTCGTGCTGCCCTACTGCAACGACGACCCGATCGTCTGCCAGCGGCTCGCCGACCTCGGGTGCGCCGCGGTGATGCCGATGGGCTCGCTCATCGGGTCGGGCATGGGCATCGCCAACCCGGCCAACCTGGAGCTGATCTGCCGCCGCATGAGCGTGCCGGTGATCGTCGACGCCGGCATCGGCACGGCCTCCGACGCGGTGATCGCGATGGAGCTTGGGGCCGACGCCTGCCTGATCAACACCGCCGTCGCCAAGGCCGACGACCCCGTCCGCATGGCCTACGCCATGCGCGGCGCGGTCCAAGCGGGACGCGACGCGTATCTTGCCGGCCGCATTCCCCGACGCGGCCGGGCCGAGCCGTCGAGCCCGCAGCTCGGCCTTGTCGGCTCGTAGCCTGCCGTCGCCCCTGTTGGCGGTCACCGACCGGCACGGGCCGCGCCCCCTGGTGGAGGCCGTCGCCGCCGTGCTCCACGGCGGCGGTCGCTGGGTCTGGTTCCGCGACAAGGACCTGCCACCATCCGAGCGGCGGGAGCTGGCGGCGCGGATCGCCGAACGCGTCGGCCAGGCCGGCGGCGTGCTCACCGTCGGCGGCGACGCCGACCTCGCGGCCGATCTCGGCGCCGGACTCCATCTCGGCGGCGGGACGGATCGATCCGCCATCGCCGCGGCCCGGCAACGAGTCGGCGCAGCCCTCGTCGGCATCTCGGCCCACACGCTCCGAGATGTCGCGGAGGCGGCCGAGGGCGGCGCGGACTACGTGACGCTCAGCCCGATCTTCGCCACCGCGAGCAAGCCCGGCTACGGCCCCGCCCTCGGGATCGGGGCCATCGCCAAAGCTGTGCGGATCGGAATTCCGGTGATCGCGCTCGGAGGGATCGATATCATCACCGCCGCCGAATGCCGTCGGCACGGCGCGGCGGGTATGGCCGTGATGGGCGGCCTGATGCGAGCCGCCGACCCAGCGGCTGAAACGCGCGCGCTTCTGAGCGCCTGGGCAACCCGCTCGGACGAGCGCTGAGGCAGGATCAAAGGATCGCAGGATCCTGGCTACCCGCTCGGCGTTTCGCCGAAAACCGCTCTCGATCGGTTTCGCCCACCAACCCCCTCATCCTGAGGTGCGGCATCAGCCGCCTCGAAGGAGCCATCCAGCTCGCGCGCGATACCTGGAGGCCTCCTTCGAGGCCTCCGCTTCGCTGCAGCACCTCAGGATGAGGTCGCTGATTGGGAGCGAATAGATTCGGCAAACCTACTTCGTCGGCGCAGGCCCGTAGGGCGGGCGCGGGATCGCGCGGTGGGCGGCGCGCAAAGCTGCCGACCAGCGTTCGCGCAGGTCGTGGAAGTAGCCCTCGCCGGCTTCGATCCGGTGGTTGACCTCGAGGTCGAGGGCGTTGCGGCGGGCGAGGGCGATGTCGATCGGCAGGCCGACGCCGAGGTTCGAGCGCATCGTCGAATCCATCGAGACGAGGCCGACCTTGAGCGCGTCGTAGAGCTCGGTCTCGAACTTCACGGCGCGGTCGAGGATCGGCTTGCCGTACTTGTGCTCGCCGATCTGCAGGAAAGGCGCATCGGTGCTGCACTCGATGAAGTTGCCGGCCGAGTAGATCAGGAACAGCCGCATCGGCTCGCTGCCGATCTGGCCGCCGAACAGCAGCGACACGGAGAACCGAAGCCCCGCCGCCTCGAATCCGGTCTTCTCGATCGCGCGCACGCGGCGGATGGCACGGCCGACGAGCTGGGCCGCCTCGAACATCGTGGTCGTCTCGACGAGCTTCAGCTTCGGCTCGCCGTCGTCGCCGGTCACGCCCTCGGAGAGCAGGCTCAGCACCGATTGCGTCACCGAGAGGTTGCCGGCCGAGGCCAGCATCATCACCCGCTCGCCCGGCACGTTGAAGTGGTGGAGCTTGCGATAGGTCGAGATGTCGTCGAGCCCCGCATTGGTGCGGGTGTCGGCGATCATCACCAGGCCGTCCTCGACGAGGACGCCGACGCAGTAAGTCATGGGATCAGGCTTTTCGAAGAGGTGCGCGCGTCAGGATTGCGGTGCCGCCTGGGCTTGCTCCACCCGGAGCTTCACGTCCAGCGTTTCGGTGCCGCCGCCGGTGCGGCTGCCGCGGATCGGGGCGGCGCCGAGGTAATCGAGGCCGGAGGCGACGCGGATGTAGGCCTCCGTCGTCGCGTCGCCGGTGGTCGGGTCGAAGCCGACCCAGCCGAGATCGGGCACCAGCGCTTCGGCCCAGCCGTGCGGCGTCTGCTGCTCGACGTCGCTTCCCTCCGGACGGTGGTATCCGGAGACGTAGCGGGCGGGAATCGCCCGGTGCCGGGCGGCGGCGATGAAGACGTGGGCGAAGTCCTGGCACACGCCGGCCTCCGCCGCGAACGCCTTCGGCGCGGGCACGGCGGCGCTGGCAGGGCCCGGTGTGTAGTTCATGTGCGCGTGCACCGCGGCCATCAGGCGGTGCAGGAAGGGGAGGGTGGCCGGATCGCCGGCGGTGGCGACCGCGTCGGACAGCGCCTGGATCTCCGGGCTCGGCAGGACGAGGTCGGTGTCGCGCAGGTAGAACGTCTCGGGCAGCCGCTCGACGGCGCCGCGGACGATGCCGTGGGTCTCGTGGGTGTCGACCTCGCCGGTCACCCGGATCACCAGGGCGTCGGAGGCCTGGTCCGGCGTGAACCAGTGCACGACGTTGCCGTAGCCGTCCTCGCGCTCGGTGAGCCGGCCGTCGACCGACGGCTCGATCCGCCAGCGCCGGACGTACTGGCCATCGTGGTCGCGCGGCGTCATCCGCAGGACCTGGATCAGCCCGCGTGCCGGTTGCTCGTAGCTGTAGATGGTCTCGTGGACCACGCGGATGCGCATGCGTCGATTCTGCCCGTCTTGCCTCTGCCGGCTTCGTTCGTGCCGGCTTTGCCTTCGCCGTCCCGCCTCCGCCCCTCTTGGCGGCGCCGACGTTCGGAGCCACGCGCGGCCCCGGTGCCATGTTCTACACGACGTTCCGCGGTCGCGCGCAACCGAGCCCGCGTCCTTGGAAGCCGAATCGCCGCGTCTTCCGCGGGCCTCGGCGCTTCAGCCGAGGTACTGGTCCGCGATCGCGGCGCCGACCTTGTTGTTCTCGCCGATGAACGCGATCACGAACTCATGCAGCCCTGAGGCGAAGACCCGGTCGATCTCCTCGCTTTCCAGGCGCGCGAGCAGGTTGCTCGCGAGTCGCTGGCTCGCGCCGCGGCGCCCGTAGGCGTCGGCGATCAGGTCGAGATGCTCGACGAGCACGCCGTAGCAGTTGGCGAAGGAGCGCGGCATCTGCCGGTTGAGGATCAGCAGGTCGGCCACCAGCAGCGGCTTGACGCTCTCGCGATACACCCAGTGATAGGCGTTGAAGGCGGAGACTTCGCGCAGGATCGTGGTCCACTGGAAGTAGTCGAGGCTGCCGCCGACGGTCTCGGATGCCGGCAGGAGGATCTTGTACTTCACGTCGAGGATGCGGGCGGTGTTGTCGGCCCGCTCGATCGCGGTACCGAGCCGCGTGAACCAGTAGGTGTCGTTGCGCAGCATCGTCCGGTAGGCCGAGCCGTCGAAGGTCAGCGAGATGCCCTTCACCCAGTCGAGGAAGCGCGAGAACGCGTCGCGGTCGAGGTCCTTCTTCTCGTAGGACCGCAATTCGAGCCACGCCCCGTTGATGGTGTCCCACATCTCCGTGGTGAGCGCGGTGCGGACGCTCCGGGCGTTCTCGCGCGCGCTCTCGATGCAGGAGCGGATCGAGGACGGGTTGTGCGGGCTGAAGGCGAGGAAGTCGCACACGGTGGCGGCGTTCACGCCGTCGTAATGCGGCTTGAACACCTCCGGGTCGCCGGCAGAGGCCAGCGCCGAGGCCCATTCGTTGGTCTCGCCCCCGCCGTAGCTCGTCGGCAGCGAGGCCAGCCGATGCGCGGCGTCGAGGATGCGGGCGACGAATTCCGCCCGTTCGACGTAGCGCGAGAGCCAGTAGAGGTTGTCGGCAGTCCTGGAGAGCATGGCTGTTTCGCTGGGTCTCTTCGGCTCGGCCCGGAGGCGTGCGCCGCTCCGCGGTTCTCGGTGAGGGCAGGCGTCAGGCCGTCACGCGTCCAGGACCCAGGTGTCCTTCGTACCGCCGCCCTGGCTCGAATTCACCACCAAAGATCCCTCCTTCAACGCCACGCGGGTGAGCCCGCCCGGCACGATGCGGATTTCGTCGGCGCCGCACAGCACGAAGGGGCGCAAATCGACGTGGCGCGGGGCCACGCCCGAGGCGACGAAGGTCGGGCAGGTGGAGAGCGAGAGCGTCGGCTGGGCGATGAAGCCGTCCGGCGCGTGGCGCAGGCGCTTGGCGAACTCCTCGATCTCGCGCTTGGTCGCGTGCGGCCCGACGAGCATGCCGTAGCCGCCCGACCCGTTGACCTCCTTCACGACGAGCTCGGACAGGTTGTCCATCACGTAGGAGAAGGCCTCCTTCTCGCGGCAGCGATAGGTCGGAACGTTGTGAAGGATCGGCTCCTCGCCGGTGAAGAACTTCACGATCTCCGGCATGTAGCTGTAGACCGCCTTGTCGTCGGCGATGCCGGTGCCCACCGCGTTGGCCAGCGTGACGCTGCCGCGCTCGTAGGCGTTCATCAGGCCAGGCACGCCGAGCATCGAATCGGGGCGGAACACCAGCGGGTCGAGGAAGTCGTCGTCGAGGCGGCGGTAGATCACGTCGACCCGGCGCGGCCCCTCGGTGGTCCGCATGTAGACCACGTCGTCCTTGGTGAAGAGGTCGCCCGCCTCCACCAGCTCGACGCCGAGCTTGTCGGCGAGGAACGAGTGCTCGTAGAACGCCGAGTTGTAGCGGCCGGGCGTCAGCAGCACGACGGTGGGGTCGCGGGTCGCCGTCACCGGCGCGAGGCTGCGCAGCGTCGCGAGCAGGGCGTCCGGATAGTTCTCCACCGGCGCCACGCGGTGGCGGGAGAACAGGTCCGGGAACAGCCGCAGCATCACCTCGCGGTTCTCGAGCATGTACGACACGCCGGAGGGGATGCGGGCGTTGTCCTCCAGCACGAAGAAGTCGTTCTCGCCGGTCCGGACGATGTCGATGCCGGCGATGTGCACGTAGAGGTCGTGCGGCACCCGGAACGAGCGCATCTCCATGCGGTAGTGGGCGTTCTTGTAGACGAGGTCGGCCGGGATGATGCCGGCCTTGATGCATTCCTGGGCGCCGTAGATGTCCTTCAGGAACATGTTGATCGCGGTGACGCGCTGCTTCAGCCCGCGCTCGAGGAAGCCCCATTCCGGCTTGGTGATCACCCGCGGGATGATGTCGAACGGGATCAGCCGCTCGGTCGATTCGTTGTCGCCGTAGACGGCGAAGGTGATGCCGATACGCCGGAACAGTAGCTCGGCCTGGCTGCGGCGGGTGTTGAAGTGATCGACAGGCGTCGCGTCGAGCCACGCCTTGAGCTGGCCGTAGGCCTCGCGGACGTCGGCTTGGCTCGTCGCGCTGCCTGCGAAGGCGGTCATCTCGTCGAAGGCTACGCCCGCCATACAGTCTCTCCCCGATACGGCACGCTAGAGGCAAGAGGCGCGCCACGCAAAGGGATTACGAGCTTGTCCGAGGCTCGTTCCAAACACGTCTCAGATCAGGCGCAGGCCCTTTAAGCTGGCATGACCCGATCGGCCGAGGATGACGTGGTCGTGCACCACGATCTTCAGCGGGCTCAACACGGCGACGACCTCGCGGGTCATCGCCACGTCGGCGGCCGAGGGCGCCGGATCGCCCGACGGGTGGTTGTGCGCCAGGATGATCGCGGTCGCGGACAGTTCGAGCGACCGCCGCGCCACCTCCCGCGGGTAGACCGGCGTGTGGTCGACCGTGCCGCGCCCCTGGATCTCGTCGGCGATGAGGTGGTTGCGCTTGTCGAAGAACAGCACCCGGAACTCCTCGCGGGTGGCGAAGGCCATGGTGGCGCGCAGGTACTCGATCAGTTCGGCCCAGGAGGAGAGCAGCGCGCGCTGTGCGATGGCGCCCCGCGCCAGCCGCCGCCCGGCCGCCTCCATCAGCTTGAGGTCGGCGACGACCCCGGCGCTGACGCCCTCGACCTCGGCGAGGCGCGCCGGCTCGGCGCTCAGCACCTCCGCGAAGCTGCCGAAGCGGCGGATCAGCGCCTTGGCCAGCGGCTTCACGTCCCGGCGCGGGATGGCGCGGAACAGGGCGAGCTCGAGCAGCTCGTAGTCGGGCAGCGCGTCGGCGCCTTGTTTCGCGAAGCGCTCGCGCAGGCGGTCGCGATGGCCGAGATAGTGCGGCGGCGCCTCCGGCTTCGGGGCGACGGCCGGCCGTTCGGCGAAGAGCCCGTGCTCGGCCTCGTCGCCGGGGCCCGGCACGGCCTCAGGCTCCCGGGTTGGCGGGCTGGTGCAGCCCCTTCGGCGACACCGTGAAGATCTCCACGCCGGTCTCGGTCACCGCCACCGTGTGCTCGAACTGGGCCGAGAGCGAGCGGTCGCGGGTCACTGCGGTCCAGCCGTCGGAGAGCACCTTCACCGCCGGGCGGCCGAGGTTGATCATCGGCTCGATCGTGAAGAACTGGCCCGGCCTCAGCGGCACGTCGTAGCTCGCCTCGACGTAATGCAGGATGGTCGGCGCGTCGTGGTAGCTCCGGCCGAGGCCGTGACCGCAGAAGTCGCGCACCACCGAGCAGCGCTCGCCCTCGGCGTAGGTCTGGATCGCGCGGCCGATGTCGTTGGTCGAGCCGCCGGGCTTCACCGCGGCGACGCCGCGCATCAGCGCCTCGTAGGTGATCTCGCACAGGCGGGCGGCCTTGCGCGGCACCTCGCCGACGAAGGCCATCCGGCTCGAATCGCCGTGCCACCCGTCGAGGATCAGGCACATGTCGAGGTTGACGATGTCGCCCTCGCGCAAAGGCTTGTCGTTGGGGATGCCGTGGCAGACCACGTGGTTGATCGAGGTGCAGATCGATTTCGGGTAGCCGCGATAGAGCAGCGAGGCCGGGTAGGCGCCATGATCCATGGCGAACTCGTAGGCGAGCTTATCGAGCGCCTCGGTGGTCACGCCGGGCTGGGTCGCCTCCATCAGCACGTCGAGGCCTTCCGCCGTCAGGCGTCCGGCGCGGCGCATGCCTTCGAAGCCCTCCGGCCCGTGGATCGGTGCTTGGGGCACCCGCCGCGTCGCTTGGTCTTGCTGATTCATCGAGGGGCTTGTCCGCACCGGGCCGGTCTTCGACAGCTTATGTACGGCGTGGCCGCCGCAGCGCCAAGTCACGGAACTCTACGGCGGGCGACCGACCCGGCGCCGCGTGACCTGAGGGCGCCTGCGTTCGCTCCGAGGCTTGCGCCGGACGGAGGCACGGCGGCATAAGCGGGGCTCGGGCGACCCGGTGCGACGGGTCCCAAGGCACAGGACGGCGCGATGGCTGACAGGGCGGTACCGCACTTCCACAACGAGCTCGGCGTCGCGGTCATCCATGTCGGCTCGCGCGAGTTCATGTGCATCGGCGCGCTGCCGCCGTTCGACCACCCGCACGTGTTCCTCGACATGGGTGCCGACAACGAGATCATCTGCCAGTACTGCTCGACGCTCTATCGCCACCGCGCCGACCTGAAGGCCGGCCACGCCGACCCGGCGGCGAGCGTCTGGCACGACCAGAAGGCGGCGGCCGAATAGGGCCATGCCGCGAAGCCTGATGCCGCGAGACCCGGGGCCGGCGCTGAGCGTCGCCGTGGTCGGCGGTGGGATCGGCGGGCTGACCGCGGCCCTGGCGCTCAACGCCGCCGGCCACGCCGTCACGATCGTCGAGCGCCGAACCGGGTTCAGCGAGGTCGGCGCCGGTCTCCAGCTCTCCCCGAACGCGAGCCGCGTGCTCGCCGACCTCGGCCTCGCGGCAGCCCTCCGGCGCGCCGGATCGGAGCCGCCGGGCGTCGTCGTCCGCGCGCTCGATTCGGGCCGCAAGGTTGGCGGCGTGACGTTTGGCGCGGCGGCGCGCGACGCCTTCGGCGCGCCCTACTACGTCATCCACCGGGCCGACCTTCAGACCCTGCTCCTCGACGCGGTGCGCTCGCGCCCCGGCATCCGCCTGATGATGGGCCGCGAAGTCACCGGCCTCACCGAGACCGAGGACTGCGTCACCCTCGCACTTGAGAGCGGGAACGGCGCGCGCAGCGAAAACCTGTCGGCCGACTTGGTCGTCGGCGCGGACGGCCTGCGCTCGCGCATCCGCGTCCACCTCGATCCGCGTGGGCTCAGCCAAGCCGGGATGGCCGCCTGGCGGGCGATCGTGCCGCGTGAGGCGGTGCCGGAGGCGCTTGCGGGCGAGGCGACCGGGCTCTGGCTCGGGCGCGGCCGCCATGTCGTCCACTACCCGATCCATGCCGGGCGCGACCTCAACGTGGTCGCGGTCGTGCCGGAGCGGCAGGGCGACGAAGATTGGGGGCGGCTCGGCGAGCCGGCGGTGCTGCGCGCGCAGTTCCGCGACTGCGCGCCGGATCTGGCCGAACTCCTGACCGTGCCCGATTCCTGGCTGGTCTGGTCGCTCGCCGACCGGCCGGTGGCGCGCCCGATCGCCCGCGGCCGGATCGCGCTGCTGGGCGACGCCGCCCACCCGGTTCTGCCGTTCCTGGCGCAAGGTGCGGCACTGGCGATCGAGGATTGCGCGATTCTTGCGCAGTGCCTCGCCGTGCAGCCCGTCGTCGAAGCGCTCGACGCCTACGCCAGGGCTCGTCGGCGCCGGGTCCGCCGGGTGCAGCGCGCCGCCCGCGCCAACGGCCGGACCTACCATGCCGGCGGCATCACCGCCTTCGTGCGCGACGCGGTGATGCGTCGTCTCGGCCCAGACGGCATGCGCGAACGCTACGCCTGGCTCTACGGTTGGACGCCGGACGCTTGATCTCGAGAAACTTGATCTCGGCCGCGCCGACGGTTACCGCTTCGGCGCATCGCAGGGCCGCTTGCCGAAATTGGTAGACGGAAGGCACTTAAAATGCCTCGGGCTTCGCCCGTGTGGGTTCGAGTCCCACAGCGGCCACCACGCCCCGATCCATCCCCCGATCCTTGCCCGGCACCGGCCGTCCTGATACGCGAGCGGGATCATCTCCAGGGATTGCGGGTGAGGGCGTGCCGCGCCCGATCCGCAGAACCGTACCCCGCAAGGTTCGCCGCGGGCATGGCGCGTGCCTGCCCGGACGACCCTGCACCCGCCATCGGGCCGCGCGACCTCCCGCGCCGGCCCCGCCGAACCTGATAGGATGCCTGCGATGGCCCGCGAATTCATCTACCACATGAAAGGCCTGACCAAGACCTACACCGGCGGGAAGAAGGTGTTGGACAACGTCAACCTGTCCTTCTACCCCGATGCCAAGATCGGTGTGCTCGGCATCAACGGCTCGGGCAAGTCGACGCTCCTGAAGATCATGGCCGGCATCGACACGGAGTGGACCGGGGAGGGCTTCGTCGCGCAGGGCGCGCGGGTCGGCTACCTGCCGCAGGAGCCGCAGCTCGATACGACCAAGTCGGTCCGCGAGAACGTGATGGAGGGCGTCGCCGAGAAGCAGGCGCTGCTCGACCGCTACAACGAGCTCGCGATGAACTACTCCGACGAGACGGCGGACGAGATGACCCGCCTCCAGGACGAGATCGAATCGCAGAACCTCTGGGAGCTCGAATCCAAGGTCGACCAAGCCATGGAGGCCCTGGGCTGCCCGAGCGACGAGCAGCCGGTCGCCACCCTGTCGGGCGGCGAGCGCCGCCGCGTCGCGCTCTGCCGGCTGCTGCTGTGGGAGCCTGAGCTGCTGCTTCTCGACGAGCCGACCAACCACCTCGACGCCGAGACGGTGAACTGGCTCGAAGGCCACCTCAAGAACTACCCGGGCGCGATCCTGATCGTGACCCACGATCGCTACTTCCTCGACAACGTCACCAGCTGGATCCTCGAGCTCGATCGCACCAAGGGCATCCCTTACGAGGGCAACTATTCGGCCTGGCTGGTGCAGAAGCAGAAGCGCCTGCAGCAGGAGGGCCGCGAGGACATGGCCCGCCAGCGCTCGATCGCCCGCGAGCAGGAATGGATCTCCGCCTCGCCGAAGGCGCGCCAGTCCAAGTCGAAGGCGCGTATCACGCGCTACGAGGAGCTGGTCGCCAAGCAGAACAACAAGGTCGACGCGGCAGCCCAGATCGTGATCCCGATCGACGAGCGGCTGGGCAACAACGTCATCGAGTTCGACCACCTCAACAAGGCCTTCGGCGACCGCCTGCTGATCGAGGACCTGTCGTTCAAGCTGCCGCCGGGCGGCATCGTCGGCGTGATCGGCCCGAACGGCGCCGGCAAGACGACGCTGTTCAAGATGATCACCGGCCAGGAGAAGCCGGACGGCGGCGACATCTCCGTCGGCACGACGGTGAAGCTCGGCTACGTCGACCAGTCGCGCGACGCGCTCGACCCCAACGCCACGGTCTGGCAGGAGGTCTCGGGCGGCAACGACATCATCTATTTCAACAAGCGCGAGATCAATTCGCGCGCCTACTGCGCGGCCTTCGCCTTCAAGGGCGGCGACCAGCAGAAGAAGGTCGGCACGCTGTCGGGCGGCGAACGCAACCGCGTGCACCTCGCCCGCACGCTGAAGGGCGGCGCCAACGTCCTGCTGCTCGACGAGCCGACCAACGACCTCGACATGGAGACCCTGCGCGCCCTCGAGGACGCGCTGGAGGACTACGCCGGCTGCGCCGTCATCATCAGCCACGATCGCTGGTTCCTGAACCGCATCGCGACCCACATCCTCGCCTTCGAGGGCGACAGCCACGTCGAGTGGTTCGAGGGCAACTTCTCGGATTACGAGGCCGACAAGATGCGCCGGCTCGGCGCCGACTCGCTGATGCCGAAGAAGATCAAGTACAAGAAGTTTTCGCGTTGAAATAAACCGCGACTTGGCTTCCGTCTTCTCAAGAGATGGAGGCCAGGTTTTCTGCAGCCAGCGGCGTCTTCGCTCAATTCGGATGCTCCGCGAACCCGGTTCCATCCTCTCCCCGTCATTCCGGGGCTGCGCAGCAGAGCCCGGAATCCAGAACCTGAGGTCGAGTTCTAGATTGCGCCATCTGCGGCTCTGGATTCCGGGCTCGACTACGACGCCCCGGAATGACGGGCAGGGGGCTCTCGGCCGGGAGACGCGTTCAAGGGTCCCGAACCACAAACCAAAACGGCCGCACCCCTTCCGGGATGCGGCCGTTTTCGTTCGAGGCGAGAGGCCTAGAAGTACGACTTCAGCGTGCCGCGACGGCGCACGTCGAGGGTGGCGCAGTGGAACGAGCCGCCGAACGGGCCGTAGCTCAGGAACGGCGCCGGGATCGGGTCGAAGCCCCAGTCCTTGAGCGCCTTGATCAGCGTCGGCTGGCTCTGGTCCACGACGATCTTCTTCTCGTCGATGGCGAGCACGTTGATCGAGGTCCAGGGCGAGCACATCGAGATCTTGCTCATGAAGCCCTCGACCGGGTCGGGGCGCGGGGCGACGAGCACGTCCCACTTCTTCAACACCGCCGGCAACTTCTCGACGTCGATGTAGTCCGGGTTGACCAGTACCTTGCCCGGGGCGAGCGGCATGAACGACGAATCGATGTGCATCGGCTGCGGGCAGCGGCTCTCGATCTCGTGGACGCGGAAGCCCGAGCCGAGGTGGCGGCGCAGCCACTCGATGCCCATCAGGTTCGTCACGTTGGAGCGGGTGACGAAGATGTCGCGGCCGCAACGGACGAAGTCGGCGGCGTCGAAGACCGGCTCGAACTCGTTGACCGTGAACTGCATCGGCTCGCCGGCCTTCAGGTTCGGCACGCGGTAGTCGTAGTTGTACAGCTCGTCGGTGAGCTGCGGCCGCGGCGCCGAGGTCCAGCGCGCGCCGGCGCGGAAGTATTCCTTGAACAGCGAGCGGTAGGCGTCGCCCTCGAAGTAGCGCGAGCGCCAGCACATCGGGCTCTCGATGATCTCGTCGCCGATCACGAGGTACGGGTCGCGCGGGCAGGCGACGCAGAAGCCGCGGGACGACCAGCGCGGCGCGCGGTACTTCTTCGAGAAGTCGATGGTGTCCGGGCGGCGGATCTTCACGCCCTCGCCGGCGAGGATGCGAATGAAGTTGTCGAGCTCTTTCTGCGCGAGCTTCTTCATGAAGCCCGGGTAGCGGAAGCCCGAGGCGAAGCGGTAGAACGGCTGCGCCGCCCGCGGCAGGTTGAAGATCACGGTCAGGTGGTGCGTCGGGATCGTGGCGCCGTCGAGGGATCCGACGATCACCTCTTCGAGCGGGTCCCACTCGTTCCACGCCATCACCGGCGAGTGCGGCGCGGGGATTCCGGGTTCCCTGCTGACGAAGCCGTCGGCGCGGGCGTCGTCGAGCACGGCCTCTCCGGCCGAGTGGGAAGCGTCGCGGTCCATGGTGATCCCTTCGTGATGCGCCGTGCGGGCGGTCTGCTCGGGGTGAAAACCCCTGCTGCCGCTTTGGTCCGCACTGTGTCTATCGGGTGATAGACATTGCCGATCGTTGCTGCAACTTGAGCCTTACTCCTCGTCCGCAGCGGTCTTTTTCGGTCGAAATCGCGGCGAGAATCCAGCATCAAGCCCCCCCCGAGCTTGAAAGAGGATCATGAAGCGTCTGACGACCCTGGCCCTGATCGCCGGCCTCTGCACGGTCGTCGGCCTGTTTCTGTCCTCCGGTCTCGAGGATGTGGCCGCGGCAGTGGTGAGTGCCGGTTGGGGCGCCCTGGCGGTCGTCGCCGCGCGCGCCGTGGCCGTCGCATGGGCCGGCCTCGGCTGGTACGTGATCTTCCCCGTCTCCGGCCGGCCGAACCTCTCTGTCTGCATCAACCTGCGCTTCGTGCGCGAGGGCATCAACACGCTGCTGCCGGTGGCGACGGTGGGCGGTGACTTCGTCGGCGCGCGCCTCCTGGCCAAGCGCGGCGTCGCCGGCGGCCTCGCCGGCGCGAGCATGTTCGTCGACATGATGACACAGGCGCTGACGCAGCTGCTGTTCACGCTGGGCGGCCTCGGGCTGCTGGTGTGGCTCGCCGGCGACGGCCCGATCGTGCGCACCGTAGCCGGCGGCCTCGCCATCGCGGCGCCGGCCATCGGCGCGTTCTACCTGATCCAGCGCCGGGCTGGGCACCGCCTGATCCAGGGCATCGTCGATCGCTTCGCCTCGGGTCGCGAGTGGCAGGCGCTGGGTGCCGTCGACGTGCTCTACGACAACCTGCGCCGCCTCTACGGCGCGCCCCTGCGCATCTTCTCGGGCATCGGCGTGCACCTCGTCGGCTGGCTGATCGGCACGATCGAGGTCTACGTCTGCCTGCACTTCATGGGATACCCGGTGAGCTTCGCCGAGGCGATCGTGATCGAAAGCCTCGCCCAGGCCGTGCGCGGCGCCGCCTTCGCGGTGCCCGGGGCGCTGGGCGCGCAGGAGGGCGGCCTGATCGCGCTCTGCGCCCTGTTCGGCATCCCGGCGGAAGTCGCGCTCGCCCTGTCACTGGTGAAGCGCCTCGCCGACCTGCTCGTCGGCGTCCCCGGTCTCTGGCTCTGGCACACGCAGGAGGGCCGCCTCCGCCGCGAAGCCGCCGAGGCGGACGCCCCCGCGCCGGAGGAGGAGCGGGCCACCTTTCGCCGGGTCGGCGGCGCCTCCGTGCCGGCTACGCTCGGACCGTTCTACAGCTACGCGCCCCCCCGCGGCGCGAACGCCCACAGCGAGGACGCCGCGGTGCCGGAATTGAAGAAGTGCGCCTGATGCGCCGGTTCCTCGTCGCGCTGGCGCTCGCCGCCGCCGCGGTCCCGGCGTCGGCCGCCGACGATCCGGCGGTCGCCGTCGTCGACGGGCTCTACGCCCGCTTCGACGCAGCCGTGAAGAACGGCGCCGGAACCCTGAAGGACCGGGTCGACGCGGTCGGCCCGACCCTTGAGCGATCCTTCGACTACCCGGCGATGGTCCGCCTCGCGATCGGCGCCAAATGGGCCGACTTCACCCCCGAGCAGCAGGGCGCGATCACGGAGGCGTTCCGGCGCAACTTCGTCGTGACCTACGCCAACCGCCTCGCGCGGGCGGCGGGCGCGAAGTTCGAGGTGACCCGCAAGAGCGAGCCGAGCGGCAGCAACCAGCGCGTGCTCACCCACGTGACCACCCCGGACGGCGACGATTCGCAGATCGACTTCGTCGTGAACGCCGACAACCGCATCCAGGACGTGCTGCTCAACGGCAACGTCAGCGAGGTCGCGGGACAGCGGGCGACCCTCGGCCCACCGCTGAAGGCAGGCGGGGCCGACGGGGTGCTGAAATTCCTTCGCCAACGCACCGACGGCATGCTGGCCGCCAAACCGGCGCCTTGAACGGCCTGCACAGAGCCTTCGCGCCGCCCGCCGCGGCCCACCGATTCTCGCCTCCCGCGACCGAGCGACGTTCCCATGGACCTCACCTGGCTCTCGCCGATCCTTCTGGTCCCCGCGCTCGCGGGCTGCCTCTACGCGTTGACCGCGGCGTTCCTCGCCGGGCGGTTCTCCGCGACGCCGGCGCCCGAGTTCGCTGAGGGCGTGGATCGGCCGTCGGTCACCGTGCTGAAGCCCCTCTGCGGCCTCGAGCCGAACCTGTTCGACAACCTCGCGACCTTCTGCGCCCAGGACTATGCCGGCCCGGTGCAGATCGTGTTCGGCGTGCAGAGCGTCGGCGATCCCGCGATCGGCGTCGTGCGGCGGATCGAGGCGGCCTTTCCGGCCCTGCGGATCGACCTCGTCGTCGACGCGCGTCAGCACGGCTCGAACCGCAAGGTCTCGAACCTGATCAACATGTCGGACGCGATCGCCAACGAGGTCGTCGTGCTCGCCGACAGCGACATGGTGGTGCGCCCAGACTACCTCACGCGGGTCGTGGCCGAGCTGTCGGCCCCCGGCGTCACCGGCGTGACCTGCCTCTACCACGGCATCCCGGCCGACCGGGGCGTCTACGCCCAGCTCTCGGCGCTGGCGATCGACGTGCAGTTCCTGCCCAACGTCGTGATGGGCACCGCGCTCGGTCTCGCCAAGCCTTGCTTCGGCTCGACCATCGCCTTCACCGCGGCCTCGCTGGCCGCGATCGGCGGTTTCGCCACCTTCAAGGACGACCTCGCCGACGACTACGCCATCGGCGAGGCCCTGCGCGGCCTCGGCGGCCGGGTGGCGATCCCGAATTTTACGATCGGGCATACCTGCGTCGACACTGCGATCGCGGGCCTCTGGAGCCACGAGCTGCGCTGGAACCGCACCATCCGCAACGTCGACCCGGCTGGCTATGCCGGCTCGATCGTCACCCACGCCTTTCCGATCGCCCTCATCGCGGCACTCATGCCGGAGGCCGGCGCAACCGCGCTCGGCGTCGCCGCGCTGGCGCTCGCCTGCCGCATCATCCTGTCGATGCGGCTGGAGCGCGCCTTCGGCATCGGCCCCCATCCCTACTGGCTGTTGCCGATCCGCGACATCCTCTCGTTCGCGAACTTCTCATGGAGCTTCGTATCGGGTGCGGTGACATGGAAAGGTCACGATTATCGCGTCGTTGCGGATGGAACGCTTATTCCGGAGGGCAATCTCGGCCAGGATGCTGAGTCGCCCACCGTCTGACCTTGCCAGCCCGCCGTCTCGACTTGCTGTTTCGCTCTCTCATCCCCGATTCGTCGTCCTTCCGACCCGATCGCCCTGCTCTGAGGCCTTGAACCCCATGCGCACGCTCTTCCTTCAGGCTCCCACCTTCGACGGCTTCGACGGCGGCGCCGGTTCCCGCTACCAGGCCAAGCGCGAGATCAAGTCGTTCTGGTATCCGACCTGGCTCGCCCAGCCGGCCGCCCTTGTGCCGAACTCGAAGCTGATCGACGCGCCGCCGCACAACATCAAGCTGCCGGAGATCGTCGCCCAGGCCAACGACTTCGACATGGTCGTGCTCCACACCTCGGTGCCGTCGTTCAAGTCGGACGTGAAGACCGTCGAGGCGCTGAAGGCCGCCAACCCGAAGCTGATCGCCGGCCTGATCGGCGCGAAGGTCGCGGTGGACGCCGCCGGCGCGATGGCCCAGGCCCCGTGCATCGACTTCTGCGCCCGCAACGAGTTCGACTTCACCGTCAAGGAAGTCGCAGACGGCACGCCGATGTCGGAGATCAAGGGTCTGTCCTATCGCAACGCCGACGGCGTCGTGGTGCACAACGAGGACCGCGAGATCATGACCGACATGGATCAGCTTCCCTTCGTCACGAGCGTGTACAAGCGCGACCTCGAGATGGAGAAATACTTCATCGGCTACCTGAAGCACCCGTACATCTCGTTCTATTCCGGCCGCGGCTGCAAGAGCCGCTGCACCTTCTGCCTGTGGCCGCAGACGGTGGGCGGGCACACCTACCGCACCCGCTCGGTCGCGCACGTGATCGAAGAGATCAAGTACTGCCTGAAGGAGTTCCCGCAGACGAAGGAGTTCTTCTTCGACGACGACACCTTCACCGACAACCTGCCCCGCGCCGAGGAGATCGCGCGCGAACTCGGCAAGCTTGGCGTGACCTGGTCGTGCAACGCGAAGGCGAACGTTCCCCGTGAGACCCTGGAAGTGCTGAAGGCCAACGGCCTGCGCCTGTTGCTGGTCGGCTACGAGTCGGGCAACCAGAAGATTCTGAACAACATCAAGAAAGGCATGCGCGTCGAGGTCGCCGAGAAGTTCACCAAGGATTGCCACGACCTCGGCATCGCCATCCACGGAACCTTCATCGTCGGCCTGCCGGGCGAGACCCGCGAGACGATCCAGGAGACGATCGCCTTCGCCAAGCGCATCAATCCGCACACCATCCAGGCCTCGCTGGCGGCGCCTTACCCCGGCACATTCCTCTACAAGCAGGCGGTGGAGAACGGCTGGCTCGACGTCGAGAACGCCGAGCTCGTCGATGAGAACGGGGTGCAGATCGCACCGCTGCACTACCCGCACCTGTCGCATGCCGAGATCTTCGCGGCCGTCGAAGAGTTCTACCGGAAGTTCTACTTCCGCGCCCCGAAGATCGCCTCGATCGTCTCCGAGATGGTCCGGTCGCCCGACATGATGAAGCGGCGCCTGCGCGAAGGCGTGGAGTTCTACCGCTTCCTCAAGGAGCGTCAGGGCACCGCCAAGGCCGCCTGAACCCTTTCGGTCTCATGATGTCGTCGGCCGGGCCTCGCAGCCCGGCCGTTTTCGTTTATTGGGCCGGGGGCCCCGGCGGGTGGAGGGCAGGTGCCCTGCTCGCGATCTGCGTTCCTGGGGAGTTTCCGTGAAGCGTCTCGTCGTCACCGCCGACGATTTCGGCCTCAGCCGCGAGGTCAACGATGCCGTCGAGCAGGCCCATCGCGACGGCATCCTCACCGCGGCGAGCCTGATGGTGTCGGCACCCGCCGCCGCGGACGCGGTCGCCCGCGCCAGGCGGATGCCGTCGCTGCGGGTGGGGCTGCACCTGGTGCTGGTCGAGGCCTGGCCGACGCTGCCGGCCGCCCAGCTGCCGGACCTGACCGATGCGGACGGCCTGATGCGCCGCGACATGGAGCGCCTCGGCCTCGACCTGGCGCTGAAGCCCGCCGCCCGGCGCCAGCTGAGCGCCGAGATCACGGCGCAGTTCGAGGCGTTCCGGGCGACGGGTTTGCTGCTGGACCATGTCAACGCCCACAAGCACTTCCACGTCCATCCGCTGATCGCGGGCGCGGTGCTGGCGATCGGGCCGCGTTACGGGATGCGGGCGATTCGGGTGCCGCGCGAGCCCCGTGCGGTGCTCCGGCTGGCCGAGCCCGGCGCGACCCCGCGTGCGGCGCTGGATACCGCGCCTTGGGCCGCCCTGCTCGCGGTGCGCGCCCGCAGGATGAGCCTGACGATCCCCGACCGCACCCTCGGTCTGGCTTGGTCCGGGGCGATGACGCCGCCCCGCGTCGCCGCGCTGTTGGCCAACCTGCCGGACGGGCTGACGGAGCTCTACACCCATCCTGCCACCGCCGGAGGTTTTCCGGGCGAGGCCCCCGGCTACGCCTACGCCGCCGAACGCGACGCGCTCGTCGCCCCCGAAGCGATGGCGATCCTCGCGCGAGAAAAGATCATCCGCGGCGGGTTTTCGGATTTTTCGTAGGGCGCACGGCGGATAGACCACGCCTTCGGCGAATAGAGAACGATCCGATCAACGTCGTTGATACTATATTATACGCATTGTATAAACATTACTCATTGCATTGCGCATTATATCCGTACAATGAACGTTACATTACGAACAATTCACGCAACGAGATCTGACGGATTGCGTTTCGATAGCAGCCCTAGGGCAAAAAGACGGTCGTCGAACAGGACCGCCGCCGCTGGGGGACGTATCGGAGATGCGATCATGACCCGTCATACCCTGCTTGCCACCGTTCTCACCGCATCCGTCGCCCTCGGCGGCGCAGCCTACGCGGCCGACCAGGCCGCGGCCCCGCACGAGACCGCGATCCAGAAGGATGTCGGCAAGCTCTCGGCCGACGGGGCCAAGGGCTTCCGCGACCTGCACATGGCGCGCCTGGCGATCTTCGACGCCGACCCGGCCAAGGCCAAGACGCTGGTCGGCGACGCCCAGGCGGCGTTCGCCAAGGCCAAGGTCGACGAGAGCGTCTTCACCAAGGCCGAGGCCGACCTGAAGGCGCCTGAGGCCGGGAAGGGGACCATGCCCGGCACCATGGGCAAGGCGACGTCCACAGGGGACGTGAAGCAGCCCGTCGCATGGCTGCCCGTCGACGGGCAGCTGGTGCTCGACGAGGATTTCGTCGCCACGCCGCAGAGGGCCGTCGCCGTGGCGAGCGCCAACAAGAACCTCGCGAAAGGCGACCGCAAGGGCGCAATCGACACCCTGAAGCTCGCCGGCGTGAACGTGAACTTCACCATGGCCGTCGTGCCGCTGGCGAAGACCACGGCCGACGTCGACCAGGCGGCGAAGCTCCTCGACCAGGGCAAGTACTACGAGGCGAACGCGACGCTGAAGCAGGCTGAGGACGGCGTACGCTTCGACGTGATCGACGCCACGTCGCTGCCGCAGAAGGCCGCGACGGCTGCGCCCACCTCCAAGACGACGGCGGCGGACCCGGCCGCGACCGGGACGGCCGCGCCCGCGCACTGATCGCGTCTTCCAGCGAAAACGAAAACGGCGCCGTCCTTGGCAGGACGGCGCCGCGTTCAAGGCTTCAGGGACGACCGCCGTCACTTCACGGCGGCGGGCTCCGCGTGGACCTTGGAGCCCGCACCCGGCAGGCGTCCGGCTTCTTCGCCTTCGGGACGGTCGGCGTCGGGCTGCCTCGGCGGCGGGCCGAGGAAGGCCGGGACCACGAAGAAGGCCGCGATCAGCGTAAAGAACAGCGACAACGCCAGCAGCTTGCCCATGCTCGCCGTGCCGGGATGGCTCGACAGCACCAGCGAGCCGAAGGCGGTACCGGTGGTCAGCGCCGAGAAGAAGATCGCCCGCGTCAGGCTGGAGGCCAGCATGTCGGTGACGCCGGCGCGCCAGGCGATCACGTAGTAGATGTGGAAGGCCACGCCGACCGCGAGCATCAGCGGCAAGGCGATGATGTTGGCGAAGTTCAGCGGCATGCCGACGACGTGCAGGGCCATCAGCGTCCACAGGGTGGCGAGCACCAGCGGCCCCAGCGTCATCGCCACGTCCCACGGCTTACGCAGCGCCACCGAGAGGATGATGAAGATCAGGACGAGAGCCGTCACCGCCGCCTGAACGAAGGCGCCGAGGATGGTGTAGCTCGACGAGGTCGTGGCGATCGGCGCGCCGGTGGCGTGCGGCGCGACGGTCTGGATCTCGGCCGCGAACTGGCGCAGCACCTCGTCGTCGTTCGAGTTGCCCTTCGGGTGGACCTCGATGCGGGCGCGGCCGTCTGGGGCGACCCACTCGGCCTTCAGCTGCGGCGGCAGGTTGGCGAGGGTGATCCTCTCGGGGTGCAGAATCCCGCGAAGCCGCGCGAGCAGGGGACCGAGATCGGTGGTGAGGGCGACCGACGCGGCTTCGCGCTTCGCCACCGGTGCGGCCGCGAGCTTCTCGAGGGTCCGCGAGAGCTGCCCCGCGGTCTTGTTGCCGGGCGCGTTGCCGCCGGCGATGCCGGACAGGGCGGTCGCGGTGTCCTTCAACGCCTTGACGTTGTCGGCGTCCGTCGGCGGCGGTGGCTTGCGCGTCGGGTTCAGGATCGGATCGAGCAACTCCGCCGTCTCGGCGACGGTCGCGAGCTTCTTGTCCTGGTCGCGTGGCACGAAGGTGTCGATGCTCATGATGTCGGCCGCAAGCGGCAACGCGGCGAGCTTCTTGGTCACCTCCGGCACGGCGTCCACGCTCGGCGCCAGCACGTCGGCAACGTTCGGGCTCGTGGCGGGGTCCTTGATCAGGTCGAGGTAGGTCGCGATCGATTCCACGTGCGGGCTGCGCAGGTGCATCGGGTTCGAATCGAACGGCAGCTTCCACAGCAGCGGCGCGCCGGCCAGCGTGATCAGGCCGACGGCGATCAGCACGGCCTTGCGGTTGCGGATGATCCACGGATCGACGCCGGCGAGCCACGTCGTCTCCACCGCAACCTTCTCGCCCTTCGGCCGGAAGACAGCGATGAGCGCGGGCAGGAAGGTGATCGCGAACAAGTAGGCCACGACCATGCCGACGCCGGCGATGAGGCCGAGCTCGGAGACGCCGCGGAAGGCCGTCGGCAGGAAGGCGAAGAAGCCGGCGATGAGGGACACCGCCGCCAGCGTCAGCGACCAGCCGACGCCGCGCGCGGCGGCGCGAATCGCGTCTTCGAGGGTCGGCTGCTCGTAGCGGTCGGCGCGGTAGCGGACCGAGAACTGGATGCCGAAATCGATGCCGAGGCCGACGAACAAAGCCGCGAAGGCGACCGAGATCGGGTTCAGCTCGCCGACCATCAGCAAGCCGAGCGCCGCCGTGACGATCAGGCCGGAGAAGGTGGTGATCAGCACCGACACGACCAGCGGCGCCGAACGGAGCGCGAGCCACAGGAACAAGACGATGGCGCCGACCGTGACAAGGTTGTTGAGCAGCGCGTCGTCCGAGAGCGTCGCGAACTCGTCGTCGGCGACCGCCACCGGGCCGGTGAGCCGCATCGTCAACCCGTGCTCGGCATCGATGTTGAGATCCTTGGCGACGTTGCGGATCAGCTTGGTCGCCGTGTAGCCCGGCTGCAGCGCGTTGAAGTCCAGCACCGGCTGCATCAACACGAACTTGCGCAGGTCGGTGGTCTTGCTCTCGCCGCCCGAGAGAAGGAGCTGCCAGGACATCCGCGCGGGCTTGCCGTCGAGCACCGTCTGCAGCGTCCGATCGATCTCGCCCATCGGCTTGTCGAGGTCTTCGATCTTGGCGTCGCCGCTCTTGATGCCGCGCGCGCCGAGCCCGAGGACGCGCATCACGCCGCGCAGGCTCGGATCCGAGGCCAGCGGCCCGAGCAGGCCCTGTTGCTGCACGAGCTGCTCGGTGGTCTTCTCGAGCTCCGCCTGCGGAAGCAGCAGCAGGCCGTTCTTCTCGAAGAAGGGGCCGCCGTCGGGGCGGTAGACGGTCTCGATCAGGTTCTTGTGGACGGCGATCGCCTTGGCGAAGGCGTTCGCGGCCTCCTCGGCCTGCTCCGGCGTCTTGCCGTCGATCACCGCCACGACGGTGTTCGTGCGCTGCGGGAACGCCTTCTCGTAGTTGATCTCGTCCTGGCGCCACGGCTCCTTCGGGTCGATCAGGCGCTCGACATCGGTGTTGATGCGGAACAGGTGCGCGGCGACCCCGGTGCTCGCAGCGGTGATCAGCGCCACCAGGGCGATCACGACCCACCGATGCCGGACGGAAAACGCGACGAGTCGTTCGATCACGAGTACCCTACCTACCTGGAGCTGCCGCCCTTCCAGGCCGCATCCCTCTCGAACCTTCGATGCTGCCGCCCCGGTTCCCGCAGGATCCGTCGGCGGCGCGAGCCCTTGGACCGAGCCCTCGGGCCGACCCTAATGGACGAAGCGCCGGACCCCGACGCGTCGACCTCTCGTCCGCCCACGGCCCGGCATAGCTGCAGGACCGGGCCCGTTCGCGGTCCGCACGTCTCACGATGCCGTGTGGACGCAAGCGCGACGCCGACCGGGTTCGCGCACCGGACGACGTCGGGAAAGGACGCATCCGGGGCACGATCGTTGCGCCAAGGCCGCAGCGCTCAGTAATCTTGCAGCCCCTCGATTGCAACGCAGCGACGCCCGGCGCGCCTCGCTCTCCCCATCGATGTGTGGCGCAGGCGCCGTTTCGCACTGCAATATCACCGTGGATGCGGTTTACCGGGAATGCCGTCGCATTGCCGACGCAATGGCAGGATGGGGTCCGCGCTAACGAATTGTGCGCCCGGCGATGGCGACGGGGGCTGTGGCCCGCTTGCGTCAGCGCCGCAAACACCGGCACAGAACGGTCCAGAACCCGCCCGTTCAGATCGGTTCCAGGCTAGAGCGCTGGAATTCGAAATTTTTTCACGTTAAGCAGCCCCTTGGTTCGGGGCTACGCAAACAGGAGCCGTATCTTGGGAATCCCCCTCCGGTATGTCGCGACGATCGGCAGCTACATCCTCAAGCAGCATCTCACCGGCCGGAAGCGCTATCCGCTCGTGATGATGATGGAGCCCCTGTTCCGCTGCAATCTCGCCTGCGCCGGCTGCGGCAAGATCGATTACCCCGACGAGATCCTGAACAAGCGCCTGCCCGTGGCCGACGCGCTTGAGTCCGTGCGCGAGTGCGGCGCACCCATGGTCGTGATCGCCGGCGGCGAGCCGCTGCTGCACAAGGACCTGCCGCAGATCGTCGAGGGCATCATCGCGCAGAAGAAGTTCGCGATCGTGTGCACGAACGCGCTGCTGCTCGAGAAGAAGATCAAGGAGTACAAGCCGAGCCCGTACTTCACCTGGTCGATCCACCTCGACGGCGACCAGGAGATGCACGACGGCTCGGTGTGCCAGCGCGGCGTCTACGACAAGGCTGTCTCGGCGATCGCCAAGGCCAAGGAGATGGGCTTCCGCGTCACCATCAACTGCACGTTCTTCAACAATTCGTCCTCGGACAAGATCGCCGACTTCTTCGACAGCGTGACGAAGATGGGCATCGACGGCATCACCGTCTCGCCCGGCTACGCCTACGAGCGCGCGCCCGACCAGCAGCACTTCCTCAACCGCAAGGCGACGAAGGACCTGTTCCGCGGCGTGTTCCGGGCCGGCAAGGAGAAGGGCCGCCAGAAGTGGGCCTTCCAGCAGTCGGGCCTGTTCCTCGACTTCCTGGCCGGCAACCAGACCTACCATTGCACGCCCTGGGGCAACCCGACCCGCACCGTGTTCGGCTGGCAGAAGCCCTGCTACCTGCTCGGCGAGGGCTACACGGCCACCTTCAAGGAGCTGATGGAGGAGACCGACTGGGATTCCTACGGCACCGGCAACTACGAGAAGTGCGCCGACTGCATGGTCCACTCGGGCTACGAGGCCTCCTCAGTGGTCGATTCGGTCCGCAAGCCCTGGAAGCCGCTGATCCACGCCTTCCGCGGGATCAAGACCGAGGGCGAGATGGCCCCCGAGGTCAGCCTCGAGAACCAGCGCCCGGCGGAGTTCGTGTTCTCGCGCAACGTCGCCCAGAAGCTCTCCGAGATCAAAGCGTCGGGCGTCGACACCAAGCGCGAAGCCCGCAACCGCACCGCGGCCTGATCCGCACGCAGGTCGGATCACCTCGACGATCCAGAGACAAGCCCGCGGCCCTCAAAGGCCGCGGGCTTTTTCGTGTTCGGGCAGGTCGAGCGGCGAGCGGGAGGGAGTCTAGATCTCCGACAGGCCGAGCTCTGCGCCGAGCGTTGCCCGCGCGGCGGCGAGCGCCTTGAACGCCGCAGACGAATCGCGTGCGAGACCGATCAGGTCGCGCGGCCGCGCGCGGCCGGTCGCCAGCGCCCGGAGCACGGCAAGGATGTCGGGATCGCCGTTGGGCTTCAGCGCCTGGGCGGCGAAGGCGGGCAAGGCTCGCTCTGCCGGATCGCAGACCACGCGGATCGCAGCGAAGGGTAGGCCGTGCCGGGCGGCGTAGGCGGCGGCCACGTGCGATTCCATGTCCACGCCCGCGGCCCCGGTCTCCCGGCGCAGGACCGCCTTGTCCGCGACCGTGAGTATCGCGGCGTCGACGCCCGCGAGGTCGGCCGTCACCACGCGTCGTCCCGTCGTTTCGAGCTTTTTAAGAAGTATCGCGGTCCAGCGGGCGTCCGCGGGCCAGCGCGCGTCGGCGACGATCCCGGTCGCGACCACGACGTCGCCGGGCCGCAGGGCCGGATCGAGGCCGCCGGCGATGCCGAAGCTGACGACGCCGCGGCAACCGGGTGCGGCGCGCGCGTCGAGCAAGAGGCGCAGGCGCTGGGGGCTTCCGCCGGCCTGGATCGCTTCGACACCGCGGCCGGCGGCGATACGGGCCTCGCGGGCGAGGCCCGCGACCACGAGGACGTTCGGCTGCAAGGACATCGACACCGGTCTGGAGCGGTGGGGCCGCGGATCGGGCGACGATTCCCACTCGAATCGAATGCGCCGGGAGCGAGCCCCGGCGACGCGTCACATGCCGTAGGCGACCTGGCGGCTGTTGCCGCGCTTGAGGTTGCGGTAGCGCGCCATCGCCCAGAGCGGGAAGAACTTCGGGTAGCCATGGTAGCGCAGGTAGAACACCCGCGGGAAGCCGGTGGCGGTGTAGCGCTCCTCGTTCCAGAAGCCGTCCGCCCCCTGGGTTCGCGCGAGGAAGTTGATACCGCGCGTCACGGCCGGGTCGTCGCATTCGCCCGCCGCCATCAAGGCCAGCAGGGCCCAGGCGGTCTGCGAAGCCGTGGAGGAGCCGGCCTCGAAGGCCGGATCGATCTTGTAGCTCGACGCGTCCTCGCCCCAGCCGCCATCCGGGTTCTGGATGCGGATCAGCCATTCCACCGAGCGGCGGATCTCCGGCGATTGCGGGTCGACGCCTGCGGCGTTGAGCGCGCAGAGCACCGACCAGGTGCCGTAGATGAAGTTCATGCCCCAGCGGCCGTACCAGCTGCCGTCCTGCTCCTGGTCGTTGAGCAGGTAGGTCACGCCGCGGTCCAGCGCCTTTGAGGATTCGCGGGTCTCGCCGAGCTGGGACAGCATCGAGACGACGCGGGCCGTCACGTCCGCGGTCGGCGGATCGAGCAGCGCGCCGTGATCCGAGAACGGGATGTGGTTCAGGTACATATGGTTGTTGTCGGCGTCGAACGCCGCCCAGCCGCCGTCCTTCGACTGCAGCCCCTCGACCCATTCGCGGGCGCGGGCGATCGAGGCGGTGTAGTCCGGCATGTTCGCCACGAGCCCGTGCTGGCGCATGGCGCGGTCCATCGCCATCACGACCACGGCGGTGTCGTCGAGGTCGGGGTAGTGCGCGTTGGCATACTGGAAGGCCCAGCCGCCGGGGCGGACCTTGGGCTTGGCCGCAGCCCAGTCGCCGGCGATGTCGAGCACCTGGCGCGGCAGCAGCCAGTCGAGCCCGGCCCGGGCCTGGCCCTCGGCGTCGGTGCCGCCGGCCTCCAGCAGGGCGTGGCCGGCGAGCGCCGTGTCCCAGACCGGCGAGACGCAGGGCTGCACGTAGGCCTCGTGCGCCTTGACGACCACGAGCTTCTCGATGGCGTCGCAGGCGACGCGGACCTGGGGATGGTCCGGGCCGTAGCCCATCGCCTCGTACATCAGCACGGTGTTGACCATGGCCGGGAAGATCGCCCCGAGGCCGTGCTCGCCGTTCAGGCGCTCGCTGACCCAGGCGCGGGCCTTCTCCATCGCCCGCAGGCGGATGCGCTTGGGGAAGTGCCCCTCGACCTTCTGCAGGATGCGGTCGATCCCGCCGAAGATCGGCGTCCACGGCCAGGTCGCGTGCGGGCTGCCGGGCCAGCGGCGGACGCTGGAGGGCGGCGTCAGGAACAGCTCGCCGATGCCGATCCCGCGCGGGTTCTTCGCCAGCGGCTTCGTCGCCTGCAGCACGAAGAGCGGCACCATCACGCAGCGCGCCCAGTACGACACCTTGTCGAGGTGGAACGGAAACCACTTCGGCAGGAACATCACCTCGACCGGCATCACCGGCACCGCCGCCCACGGCACCTCGCCGTAGAGCGCAAGGATGAAGCGGGTGAACACGTTGGATTGCGCGGCGCCGCCGCGGGAGAGGATCGCCTCGCGGGCGCGGCGCATGTGCGGCGCCTCGATGTCGTCGCCGATCATCTTGAGGGCGAAGTAGGCCTTCACCGTGCAGCTCATGTCGAACGGCCCCTCGTGGACGAGGGCCCAGCCGCCATGCTTCTCCTGCGTGCGGCGCAGGTAGTTGCCGATCTTCGGCTCGAGGCCCTCGGGGGGCTTGGTGTCGCGGAACTGGTGGAACAGGATGTACTCGGACGGGATCGTGGCGTCGGCCTCGAGCTCGAAGCAGATGTGCCCGTCGTCGTGGGACAAGGCCGTGAGCGCACGGGTCGCCCGCGCGACACCGTGATCCACGTCGTCGAGGGAAATCGCCTGGGTCTTCGGGCGTTGCAGCGCCTCGACCTTGTTCACAGCCTCTCGCATCATCCTCGCCTCAACCGGCCACAACTCTCGAACCGAACCCGATCGTCCCGGATCGGGTCACGGCTCGCCCGCCTCGTCTCGCCTACGCACGTGCCGTACCGGCGCATCGCCGGCACGGACGAATCGTCGTCCCGGTCGTGCCTCATGCCGCGCCGCGCGTGCGTGCCGCATCGCACGACAGGGCGAGCGCAGCCGTCTTTCCGGAGCGGATCGACCCCTCGATCGTCGAGGGCAGCCCGGTGGCCGTCCAGTCCCCGGCGAGCACGAGATTCGCCCACGCGGTCTCCGCCCCGGCACGGCGCGCGGCCTCAGCCGGTGTCGCAGCGAAGGTCGCACGCTTCTCCTTGACGATCTGCCAGCTTGGCAGTTCTGGTGCAAGGTCGGCAACGGTGGCGATCTCGGCCCAGATCTGCTTGGCTAGATCTTCGCGCGGCACGTCGAGCAGCCTGTCGGCACCGCTGATCGTCACCGAATAGCGATCGGGATAAGCAAACAGCCACTCGGTCAGCGAATTCACCATGCCGAGAATCAGCGGCGAACCGGGCTTCGGCACCATCTTGAAATGCGCGTTGACGATCGACCGGAACGCCTTCGGCGCCGACAGGCCGGGCAGCATCTCGGAGGCGACCCAAGGGGGCAGCGCCAGCACCACCGAATCGTCCGCGGCCAGCTCGACCGCTCCGTCCGAGAAGTCGAGCCGTTCGACGCCCTTGGCGCCGAGGCCGAGCCCGCGCAGGCGCCGGCCGAAGCGGACGCTCGCGCCCTGCGCTTCGAGGGTGCGCAGGGTGGGGTCGACGAAGGCGTAGGACAGGCCCTTCACCGCCACCAGTGGGCGACAGGCCGCGCCGCCGGCGCCCAGGGTCTCGCGCAGAATCTTGGCGGCGAGGCCGACGTCGCTCTCGGCGACCTCGGTGTTCAGCGCGGCGAGGAGGACGGGATGCCAGAGCCGGTCGTAGAGCGGGCCTTCGCAGGCCATGCTGGCGCCGATGGTGCCGCCGGCGCCGTCCGCCTTGCCGGCCGCCGCACGCAGGATGCCCAGGGGCGCGAGATAGTCCCGCGCGCGGCTTCCCGGCACGCGGCGCGCCTTGCTCAGCACCCACCACGGCACGCGGCCGGCGTTCGGGCGCAGGGTCCAGCGTTCGCCGGTCTTCAGGTCGGCAAAGGGGAACAAGGCCTCGTCCGGTCCGGTCAGGGCGTCGTCCGGCGCGCCGATCCGCTTCAGGAAGTCGAGGGAATCGGTGTTCCCCGACAGCAGCAGGTGGTTGCCGTTGTCGAGTTCCAGCCCGAGCGTCGGATCGTAGTAGGAGCGGCAGCGGCCGCCGGCCTGCTTGGCGGCCTCGTGCACGACGACGCGTGCCCCGCGCTCCACCAGGGACACGGCGGCCGAGAGGCCCGCGAGCCCTGCGCCGACGACGTGGACGGTCCCCATCAGACGATGCCGTGCCGAAGCGCAACGGCGACCAGGGCGAGCTTCTTCGGCTTCACCCGCGCCCGCGGCATCGCCCAACCGCGCTTCAGCAGCGCGACGAGGTAGAGCCGGTAGGCCGCCGCCATCAGCCGGGCCGCCTTGGTGGGCTTGCGCGGGCTCTTGGCGATGATCGCCCAGGTCTCCGCGTAATGCGCCTCCGCCTCGGCGGCGACGGCCGCGCACACCTCGCCGATGCGCGGGTGCGCGATGGCCGATTGCGGCGTCGGATCGCTAAGCCCGATGGCGGCCAGCTTCTCCCGCGGCAGGTAGAGGCGTCCGCGCTCGGCGTCCTCGTCGATGTCGCGCAGGATGTTGGTGAGCTGCAACGCCCGGCCCTCGTGCCAGGCGAGCTTGATGCCCAGCGCCTCGGGCATGCCGAAGATCCGCACCGACAGCCGGCCGACGGCGCTCGCCACCCGGTCGCAATAGAGGTCGAGGGTCGCCTCGTCCGGCGCGACGATGTCCTCGAACGCATCCATCGCCATGCCGTCGATCACGGCATGGAAATCCGCGCGCTTCAGGTCGTAGCGCTGCACCGGCACGACAAGGTCGCGCACCCGCGCGGGCGGCTTGCCGGCGTAGAGCGCGTCGACGTCGGCACGCCAGCGGTCGAGCTCGGCCGCCCGTACGTCGGCCGCGCCGCCGTCGTCGGCGACGTCGTCCACGGCGCGGCAGAACGCGTAGACGGCATACATCGCCTCGCGCCGCTCCTTCGGCAGCAGCCGCATGGCGGTGTAGAACGACGAGCCGGCCGCCGGCAGGGCAGGGGCCTCGTCGGCGGGCAGCGCCGTCGCGGTGGCTGTGGCGGTCATGGGAAAACCTTGCCGTGCGGCGCCGCGCGCACGATGCGGCCGCGGAACGGCCGGCGCGCCAGCGTCGCGGCGATACCGCCGAGCGCGGTCAGCGCGAAGCCGACCTTGCCGTGGTGGACCTTCTCCGAGAGCGGATCGCGGTCGAGCAGGCCTCGGGCGAGGATCACCGCCAGCCGATGGATCGCCGCGATCTCCAGAGACAGGCGCAGGTCGTCGATCAGGTCGGGCAGCACCTTGCCGTCGTCGAGCAGGCCCAGCGTCCGCTCGGCCAGCTCCCGGACGACGGCGCGCAGTTGCGGCGACGCCTTGTCGGCGCCCAGCATCGCGACGGTGGCGCCGTGACGGTCCAGCGTGTCCTGCGGGAGGTAGACCCGGTCGAGGGCGCGGAAGTCCTTGCCGCAATCCTGGAGGTGGTTGACGATCTGCAGGGCGGCGCAGATCGCGTCCGACGCAGCCCAGACCCGGTCCGTATCCTCGCCGTGCACGTCGAGGACGTAGCGGCCGACCGGCATCGCCGAGTAGCGGCAATAATGGATCAGCTCGTCCCAGTCGGCGTAGCGGGTCTTGCGCGCGTCCATCCGGAACGCGTCGAGCAGTTCGAGCGCGTGGCGCGGCGGCAGACCGCGGGCGGCGAGCTCGCGCTTCAGCGGCTCGGCTTCGGGATCGGACGGGCCGGCCCCGGTCAGGGCGTCGGCGAGGCCGTCCAGCAGCGCGAGCTTGCGCTCGGGCGACAGCTCGGCGTGGTCGGCGACGTCGTCGCCGGCGCGGACGAAATCGTAGAAGGCGAGGATCGCGCCGCGATTCTTCGGATGGATCAGGTGCGAGGCGACGGGGAAGTTCTCGTCGTTCGCGCCCTTGCCGGAGCGCAGCTCGGTGGCGGAGCCGGGGGCGCTCATCGCGAGACTCCCGGTAGGTATCCGGCGGCGCGGAACCAGTCGATCGCGTCGGACAGCCCCTCGCGGTAGGGCCGGGCGGTGTAGCCGAGCTCGGCCCGCGCCTTGGCGTCGGAGAAGAACATCCGGTAGCGCGACATGCGGATGCCGTCGATCGTTGCGAAGGGCTGCTTGCCGGTGATCCGCGCCATCTGCTCGGAGACGAAGGCGATCGGGTAGACCACCGCCCGCGGCAGGTTCACCGTCGGCGGCTTGCGGCCGACCATGCCGGCGATGTCGCCGAGCATCTGCGACAGCAGCACGTTCTCGCCGCCGAGGATGTACTTTTCGCCGACCCGCCCCTTGCGCAGGGCGAGCAGGTGGCCGGCGGCGACGTCGTCCACGTGGGCGAGGTTGAGGCCGGTGTCGACGAAGGCCGGCATCTTGCCGAGCGCCGCCTCCTGGATGATGCGGCCGGTCGGCGTGGGCTTCACGTCGCGCGGGCCGATCGGCGTCGAGGGGTTGACGATCACCGCCGGCAGGCCGCTTTCCGCCACCATCTCGTCCACCACGCGCTCGGCCACGACCTTGCTGCGCTTGTAGGCGCCGATCGCGGTCTCGGGCGTCAGCGGTCGCGTCTCGTCGGAGGGCGTGACGCCGTCGTCCGGCGGCTTGATGGTCGCGACGCTCGACGTGTAGACGACGCGCTCGACGCCTTCGTCGCGCGCGGCGCGCATCAGGTTGCGGGTGCCGTCGCGGTTGGTCCGGACGATCTCTTCCATGTCGGGCGCCCAGAGCCGATAGTCGGCGGCGGCGTGGATCAGGTAGCGCTGGCCCCGCATCGCAGCCGCGCAGGCCGCCGGGTCGCGCATGTCGCCCTCGACCACCTCGACGTCGTCCCAAGTCAGGTTGGTGCGCGGGCTCGTCGCGCGCACCATGATGCGCACCGGAAAGCCGGCGTTGCGGAACACGTCGACCAGGGCGGGGCCGAGGAAGCCGCTGGCGCCGGTGATCAGCACCGGGCCGAGGTCGGAAGAACCGCTTGGGGTCGCCTCTGCCATCACGCTCGAATCGTCACGGGAACGCGGGCGATGCCCTCGATTTGGGCATCGCACCGCAGCAACGCGGCTTTTGTCATCGAATGGCGCGCACGACAAGGCGATCCGGGCCACAGGGGACCCGGATCGCTTTTTGCGACCGGCGACTCAGGCGAGGCGGAGGCGCGAACGCCCTTCCTGTCGCTCCGGCAGGATTTCCTCGACCTTTTTGACGATGCTGGCGGCGTCGAGGCCGGCTTCGGCGTACATCTTGTCGGGGCTGTCGTGGTCCTGGTAGGCGTCCGGCAGCGTCATCGTGCGGACCCGAA
>NZ_VRUT01000300.1:0-2390 GCF_008039465.1 Methylobacterium sp. WL120
GCCAGCGGCAGGCCGGCGTCGCGGGCCGCAGCCAGCGTCGCGAGGATCGGCAGCATCGCGTCGCGCGTCGGCAGGGCGGGCAGCACCGATCCGCCGAGCGCTACGTCCGACCCGAGGAGGAAGCCGCCATTCGCCTCGAAGCCGGCCACCGTCTTCGCGCCTGCGCGCTGCGCCTGCTCCATGCCGGCGATGACGAAGGGCGAGCCGACCCGGGTGCGCAGCACCTGCGCGAACCCGCCGGCCCGCTCGATCGCCGAGCCCGCGGTGACGGGCACCACCACCGCGTCGGCGCCGAGATACCGCGCCGTGATCAGGCCGAGCACGTCGCCGCGCAGGATGCCGCCGGCGGCGTCGGCCACCAGCGGCCGGTCGGCGTCGCCGTCGGTGGTGACCAGCGCGTCGTAGGCGCCCGACGCCATGGTCTCGGCGATGTAAGTCACATCCTCCGGGCGATGCGCCTCGGTGTCGATCGGGACGAACGTGTCCGAGCGACCGATCGGCGTGACCTCGGCGCCGAACCCTGCCAGCAAGTCGGCGAGCAGGTCGCGGGCGACCGAGCTCTGCTGGTAGACGGCGACGCGCAGGCCGGCGAGGATGTCGGGCGCGAAGGCCGCACTGTACCGGCGCCGGTAGCGCTCGACCACGTCCGGGTCCGGCGTCGCGGCGACGGGCGCCGGCATCGTCCCGACCGCGGAGACGTCGCCGAGGGCGGCGAGGATGGCGGCCTCGTCGGCTTTGGTGATCTCGCCGTCGGGCCGGTAGAACTTCAGGCCGTTGCGGTCCTGCGGGATGTGGCTGCCGGTGACCATCACGGCGCAGGCCCCGCGCCGGATCGCCTCCAGCGCCAGCGCCGGCGTCGGAAGCGGGCCGCAATCGATCGCGGCAAAGCCCGCGGCGGCAGCCGCCGTGGCGACGGTGGCGGCGATGTCCGCGCTGCTGTCGCGCAGGTCGCGCCCGATCACCGCGGTGCGGCTCGCGCAGGAAGTGGCGCCGACCGAGCGGAAGAACGCGCCGGCATAGGCGTAGCTCGGCCACCCGACGAGGTCGGCCACCAGGCCGCGCAGGCCGCTCGTCCCGAACTTCAGGCTGCTCACGACGTCCTCATTTCCTTGCCGACCTAAACTTGCCCTTCGCCGACTCGATGGCCGTGCTCACGGTCCGGGCCGGCCCAGCCTTGCGCGCGCATGCTCGAGCACGTCGGCGATCGCGGCGTCCCAGTCGCCGCGGGGCGTCCAGCCGGTCGCCGTGCGCAGCCGCGTCGCGTCGCCGGCCGCCACCGGGATCTCGGACGCGCGCATCCGGTCGGCTGCGACCCGGACCTCGAACGCGACCCGTGCGTGCCGGCGCAGGTCCGACACCACGCTCGCGATGCTGCGCGGCCGCCCCGAGGCGACGTTGAACACCGACCCGTCGGCAATGTCCACGCCGCGGGCGATCAGCTCGGCATAGGCCCGCACCACGTCGCCCACCGGCAGGAAGTCGCGCTCGGCGGCGAGGTTGCCCACCTCCAGCACCGGCGGCACCAGGCCAGCCTCGATCCGCGC
Organism: Methylobacterium sp. WL120; assembly: GCF_008039465.1. NCBI lineage: Bacteria > Pseudomonadati > Pseudomonadota > Alphaproteobacteria > Hyphomicrobiales > Methylobacteriaceae > Methylobacterium > Methylobacterium sp. WL120. The sequence goes on from NZ_VRUT01000300.1 coordinate 1,545, forward strand.
GATCTGGCCGGCGAAGGACGGCAGCACGAAGCGCTCGTCCTGGCCGGCGCCGACCTGGTTGAACGGCCGCAGGATCACCAGCCGCACGCCCGTCCGCGCCAGCAGGTCGCGCAGGATCGTCTCGCCGAACCACTTCGAGCGGGCGTAAGGTCCCTGCGGGTCGGGCGCCGCCGCCTCGGTCAGCGGGCGCCCGGAGAGGAACGCCCGGCCGTAGACCTCGCCCGAACTCACGAACAGGAAGCCCGCGCCGGGCGCGGATCGCACCACCGCCTCGGCGAGGTTCAAAAGCCCGATGAGGTTGACCCGCCAGGTCTCGCCCGGCGCATCCGCCGATTGCTGCACCGAGGCCATCGCGGCCAGATGCAGCACGTCGGTCGGCCGGAACGCGGCGAGGCAGGCATTCAGCGCCGGCTCGTCCAGCAGGTCGACCGTTTCGTAGGCGACGCGCTCCGGCAGCACGTCCGGGCTGCCGCGGCCGATCCCGAGGATCCGGTCCGCCGGCCCGCTTGCGGCCGAGAGCGCCGAGAGCGCGTGCTGCCCGACGAAGCCGGCCGCCCCCGTGACCAGGATCCGCTTCACGGGTGAACGGCGGCCGTCACGGCGCGGCACTGGTCCATGATGCGCTTGCCGGTCAAGCGCGGCCGCCGAGGCGCTTCAGGTCGGCCTCGACCATCTCCTGGATCATCGTCTCGAGCGAGATCTCGGCCTTCCAGCCGAATGCGGCTTCCGCCTTGGCCGGGTTGCCGAGCAGCACCTCGACCTCGGCCGGCCGGTACAGCTTCTCGTCGATGATCAGGTGATCGTCCATCAGCAGGCCGACGTGAGAGAACGCAAGCGCGCACATGT
>NZ_VRUT01000301.1:0-2372 GCF_008039465.1 Methylobacterium sp. WL120
ACCCTCGGCTGCCCCTCGCCCCGCGTGCGCGGAGACGTTCCCAGAAACCCCGTTCCGCCCTTCAGCCCAGCAGCTTGTCCAGCGTGATCGGGATCTCGCGCACCCGGATGCCGGTGGCGTGCCAGACTGCGTTGGCGATGGCGCCGGCCGAGCCGGTGATACCGATCTCGCCGACGCCCTTGATGCCCAGCGCGTTCACGTGGGAATCGTCCTCGTGCACCAGGATCGCCTCCATGGCCGGCGTGTCGGCGTTCACCGGCACGTGGTACTCGCCGAGGTTGTCGTTGAGGAAGCGGCCGGTGCGGGCATCCATCGCCGCGTGCTCGTGCAGCGCGAACGACATCCCCCAGATCATCCCGCCGTAATACTGGCTGGTGACGAGGCGCGGGTTCACGATGCGGCCGGCCGCGAACGCCCCGACGAGGCGGGTGACCCGGATCTGGCCGAGGTCGGGGTCGACCTTCACCTCGGCGAAGACCGCACCGTGGGCGTGCATGGCGTAGGTCTTGGCGGCGGCCGGGTCGGTCGAGGCCTTTCCGGTGGCCGTGAGGCTCCCGCGGCCGGCACGCGCCAGGATGTCGGCGTAGACCTCGCTGCGGCTCTCGTCGTCGCGGCGGAAGAGCCGGCCGTCGCGGGCGACGAACCCGGCGTTGCCGGCCCCGTAGAGCGGGGAGGCGGGGTCGTTGGTGGCCAGCTCTGCGAGCTGCGCCACCACCGCCTGGCCGGCCGCGTGGATCGCTCCGCCCGCGGTGGCGGTGTGGGCCGAGCCGCCGGCGATGCCGGCGTTCGGCAGGTCCGAGGAGCCCATCTTGAAGGTGAGCGCGTCGAGGCCGATCCCGAGGCCGTCGGCGGCGATCTGGCCGAGCGCCGTCCAGGCGCCCTGGCCCATGTCGTGGGCGCCGACCTCGATCGTACCGGTGCCGTCGGCGCGCAGCTCGGCCTTCGCCTGCGCCTCGAACATCAGCGCCGGGAAGGTCGCGGTGCCCATGCCCCAGCCGACGAGGAGGCCGTTCGCGTCGCGGGTCTGCCGCGGCGCCTTCGGCCGCGCCGACCAGCCGAAGCGTTCGGCGCCGCGGGTGTAGCACTCGCGCAAGGCCTTGGACGAGAACGGCTTTCCGGAGATCGGCTCGACCTCGGCATAGTTCGCCAAGCGGAATTCCAGCGGGTCCATGTCGCAGGCCAGCGCCATCTCGTCGATCGCGCTTTCCAGGGCGACGCTGCCGGCGGCCTCGCCGGGGGCGCGCATGAACAGCGGCGTGCCGGTGTCGACCCGCACGGCCTGGTGCCGGACGGCGATGGCCGGGCTGGCGTAGAGAGTGTGCGAAACGCCGCCGGCCGGCTCGAAGAAGTCGTCGAACCGGCTCGAGGCGGTCAGCGTCTCGTGCTCCAGCGCCGTGAGCTTGCCGGCCTCGTCGGCGCCGAGGCGGAAGCTCTGCCGGGTCTCGGCGCGGTGGCCGACCGGGCCGTACATCTGCGAGCGCGCGAGCACGAGCTTGACCGGCCGGCCGACGAGGCGCGCGGCCATGCAGGCGAGGATCTGCGGACCCGAGATCAGGCCCTTCGAGCCGAAGCCGCCGCCGAGGAACGGGCTCTCGATGTGGATGTTCTCCGGCGGGATGCCGAACAGCCCCGCGAGGCGCCCCTGCGCCATCGCCATGCCCTGGCTCGGCGTGTGGAGCGTCAGCCGGTCGCCGTCCCAGGAGGCCACCGCCGCGTGCGGCTCCATGGCGTTGTGGTACTGGGCCGGGGTCGCGTAGGTCGCCGCGATCCGCCGGCTGGCCGTCGCGAGGCCCGCCTCGACGTCGCCGTGGGTCTCCTCCGGCGGCTGGCCGACGCCGATGCCGGGGGGCGTGAACGGCGGCTCGGCGTCGAGCCCGATGCGCGGCGTCTCGGCCTCGTAGCGCGGGTTCAGCAGGCGCGCGCCCTCGGTGGCCGCCTCAAGGGTCTCGGCGATCACCACCGCGATCGGCTGGTTGGCGTAGCGGACGGCGGAATCCTGCAGCAGGTCGAGGCGGAAGATGAAGCCGTGGGGCTTGTCGTCCGGGTGCTGGGCCAGCGCCGGGGCGTTGTCCGGCGTCATCACCGCGACGACGCCCGGATGGGCCTCCGCCGCCGCCACGTCGAGATGGGTGACGCGCCCGCGGGCGATCCGCGCGGCGCAGAGCGCGGCGTGCAGCGTGCCGGCCGCCACGTTGTCGGCGGCGAAGGTCGCCCGGCCGGTGACCTTCAGCGGCCCGTCGCGCCGGGTGAGCGGCTGGCCCATGCTCGATCCGTGGCGGGCCCGCTGCGGCGCGGACGTCAGTGCGATCTCAGCCATGGGCGGCTCCTGCAGGGGCGGCTGCCGCCGACGAAGGGGAGGGGGCGGCGAAAGT
>NZ_VRUT01000302.1:0-2283 GCF_008039465.1 Methylobacterium sp. WL120
CGCTCGCGCAGGCCACCGTCGGGCTCGGCACCGTGACCGACCCCGGGGACGGCCTGCACCTCTCGCGCTGCACCGGCGTCCTGATCGCCCCGGACCTGATCCTCACGGCGGCCCATTGCGTCAACGGCGATCCGCTCGGCTCGCTCGTCGTGTTCTTCCGCGGCAGCGAGCCGGTGAAGCCGGTCCGCACCGCCCGCGTGACCGCGCGCTACAGCCCCGACCCCGGGCAGATGACCTCGAACGTGGTCGACGTCGACCTGAACGCCCTGTCGCTCGACCTCGCCGTCCTGCGCCTCGCCGAGCCGGTGCGCGACCGCGTGCCGGTGCCGCTCGCCACCGATCCGAGCCGGGTGCCCCGCAGCCTGCGCGTCGCCGGGACCGGCGTGTCCGGCCGCACGGTCGGCCGGCTGCGCACGGTCGGCCTGACGCCCGTCGCGGCGTCGAGCACCGGGCTGACGGTCGCCCGCGTGAACGGCGGCCGCGTCTGCTTCGGCGATTCCGGCGGGCCCGTGGTCGGGCAGGACCGGCGCGGCCTGTTCGTCTGGGGCGTGGCCAGCGCGGTGCTCTCGCGTCAGGCGCCGTGCGGGAACCTCGTCGTGATCGCCCCGGCGGCGCAGGTCTTCACCAGCGCCGGGATGCGCTGACGCGGCCGTCGCGGTTTTTCGGGCCGCCCATGCAACGGCGGCCCGGCAGCGTCGTTGACCCGGCATTACGTCGTCCTGCGTCGCCCGCGTTCCTGCGTCGCCGTCGTGCCGCCACCTCGGGTCTGGCGGCCCTGCCGAATTCCGCCGTCCTCGATCGCGCGGGTGCCCCATGCTCTACGAACGCCTGCTCGACCTCGCCCCGGGCGCGCGGCTCGAACGCCGCCTCGCCGAGCGCGTCGCCGCCCGGCTCGTGATCGGGCTTCTCCTCGGCCTTCCCCTCTGCGCGGTCGCCGCCTTCGTCCTCGTCGCCGGCGCGGTCCACGCGGTCTTCGCCGCGATCTGGGATGCGGGACGGGTCGCGGGCCTGCGCCTCCGGGACGGGTTCGAAGCCGTCTCGCCGCGCTGAAGCCGGACGCAGGCCGTCCCACCGGGAACGCCCGGTCGCATCCGGGGTTGGTAGCCGCGCCGCGGTGGTGCGTGCTTGCCTGGCGCCCTTGCCGGCCCCTCTGACTGAACGACGGCTCCCCTCGATGCAGGATCGCACCTCCGAGAGCACACCCGCGAGCACCTTGGCGCTGACCCTCGGGATGCTGCGCGAGTCGAGCCGCCTCGTCGGGCGCACGCTCGACCTCGCGCGGACCGAGATCGACGGCAACATCCGCGCACTGATCGGCCTGCTCGCGCTTCTGGGAACGATCGTCGTGCTGCTCGTCGCGGCGTTCTTCGTCTTCCTCGACGCGATGGTGAAGGCGCTCGCGGTGCTGATCGGCTCCGAGGTCGTGGCGGCGCTCGTCGTCGCGAGCCCGTTCCTGGTCGCCGCGGGGCTGCTGGCGGCCCTCGGCCTGCGCCGGATCGCCCGCGCCACCCGGATCGTGCCTCCGAAGGTACGCGGGCAGGCGGCGCTCGCGACCGGTTCCTGACGGGACGCGGCGGGCAAGCCCCTCGGGCCGCCGGGATTCGGCGCGTCGTCGGGGGATGCGGCGGCCGCCGGCCTCGACAAATCCGGCGCGCTGCGCTTCGTGGATGCACCGCGACGCCCGGACGCCCCTCCGCCATGAAACCGATCCTGCCATCAGCCGTCCTGATCCTCGGCTGCATCGCCGTCGCGTCGGCGCAGGCGCCGAAGCCGCGGAGTTCCGACTTCTTCGCGCGCGACGCCGAGGAGCGGCCCGCCAAGCCGAGGGCGTCCGAGTTCTTCTCCCGCGGCGCCGCGCCCGCGTCCGCCATCTCCGCCCTCGGTGCCGACGGCCTCGTCGCCGAGGGCGTCCGCTACGTCTCCGACGCGATGACGCTCACCGCGCCCCGCATCGAGGTGCGCGGCACGTCCCTGACGCGCGAGGACGTCGCCCGGCTCCTCGACCCCGCCGCGCCCGGCGACCTGCGCGAGCGCCTCGCGGCGATGAAGGCCCGCGAGATCGTGGTGCCGGACCTCGCGATCACCCTCGGCTCGGCCGTCGCCAGCCTGAAGGACCTTCGCCTGTCGGATGTCGGCGACGGCCGGATCGGTGCGGTCGTGGTCGGGCCGGGATCGGTCGCCCTCGGGGAGGGCGCAACGCCCGCCCGCGCCGCGTTCGCGCGGTTCGAGGCGGGCGGGGTCGACGCCGACCACCTGCTCGCCCCGTTCCTGCCGCACCCGGCG
>NZ_VRUT01000303.1:0-2262 GCF_008039465.1 Methylobacterium sp. WL120
CTCGTCGCCGGCGCGGCCCCGAGCGCGAGCAGGGGCAAGGCGAGGTAGGCGATGGCGAGGTGGGGGGTGGCGAAGCGGGGAACGGAGAGGCGCGTATGCGGGCGAGCGGCCGCTCGGGACGGGATCGAAATTCTGAGCACGCAGGCCTCGAAGATATGGGACACGTCGTCCAGAGATCGTCCGCGCCCGTCCGGGGGCAAGCGGGCGCGAGGACGCGGGGCGTCGCGCCCTCAGGAATCGCGGCGGGTGTCGTCCTTCGCCTCGAGGTCCTTCAGCATGGCGATCACCGAGCGGCGGAGCTCCGCGTCGCCGATGGATTGGAACAGCCGCAGCAATTCGGCAGGGTCCGGATCGGAGGCCTGGACGCCGGTGCGCGGGCCGAGGAAGAACGCCGTGTCGACGCGAAGCAGTTCCGCGATCTTGCCCAGCAGGATCTGCGCCCGTTCGGATCGATCCGATCCGTCGTTCCGGCCGTCCTCCACGGTGGGCTCCTTACGCCACGGTCTCGTTATGCAACCTAGAATAAACTTACAGGACTCTATAAACAGGGCAGGATGGTGTCTGTCCAGCCGCCGGACGCGATATCCGTCGCGTCCGCGACCGGCGGGCGACGGCCGGCTCCGTCGTACGGCTCCTGCGAAAGGGCTGCGCAACGCATGATCACGAAGGCCCTCGACGTCACCTACGGCCTGTTCCAGGCCTTCGACCGGGCCGGCTCGGTCGACGCGTTGGACCGCACGCTGCTCGACGCGGTGTCCAAGCTCGGCGTCGAGAGCACGTTCGCCGGCATCATCCCGATCCCCGGCACCAGCCGTCGCGACCAGGCGGCCCACGTCCTGCTCGACAGCACGCCGCCCGGGTGGACCGAGCGCTACTTCAAGGCCGGCCACCTCTTCCGCGATCCGACCATCCGCCGCCTGACCGCCGACCTGACCCCGTTCCGCTGGTCCGACATCGAGCCGGCCTACCGCGCCGACGCCGCCGCCCGGCGGGTGATGGACGAGGCCGGCGACTTCCGCCTGCGCCAGGGCTTCACCGTGCCGCTGATCACCCTCGACGGGCGCGTCGCGGGGTTCAGCTTCGGTGCCGAGCGGTTCGACCCGTCGCCGGAGCTGCGCGGCATGCTGCAGCTCGTGGCGAGCTACGCCTTCGGCCGGTCGATCGCGCTCGGCGAAGGACCGCCGCGGCCGGAGGTCCGGCTGACCCCGCGCGAGCGCGAGGCCCTGCAATGGGCCGCCGACGGCAAGACCGAGTGGGAGATCGGCGAGCTGATGTCGATCTCCGAGCACGGCGCCGAGAAGCACCTGCGCTCGATCCGGACCAAGCTCGGCACCGCAAGCCGGACGCACGCGGTCGCGGAAGGGTTTCGTCGCGGGTTGCTGAAGTAGGCGCAGCAAGCCCTCGTATCGGATACCGGTTCCTCGAAAACGGCTGCCGGCGAGGTGGCGGGGCGGCCGACCGCAAACGCGGACGGGTTAATCAAATCCAGTCAAGCTGCGCCAATTTTAAGTGCAGAATAGTACGCGAACGCGTACTTTCGGAGAAATACTTAGGAACGATACTGACGGCCAATCAATGGAGGCCGTCTTGATCCATATCGTCACCCCTGAGAACGTCGATCGTTACCGCGATGCCATGGAACAGGCCTATCGCCTGCGGCACCAAGTCTTCGTCGAAGAGAAGGGCTGGCACGACCTCGCCAAGCCCGACGGACGCGAGATCGACCAGTTCGACGACGGCCACGCCGTCCACATGCTGGCGATGCAGGAGGACCGCGTCGTCGGCTACCAGCGCATGCTGCCGACTACCCGCCCCTACCTGCTCACCGAGGTGCTGCCGGAGCTCTGCGAGGTCGAGGCGCCGCGCAGCGCCCGGGTGTGGGAGTGGACCCGCTACGCCGTGCAGCGGGACGTGCGCGACCGCGGCCGCATCCTGAGCCCGGTCGGCAGCGCGCTGCTCGCCGGCATCGTCGAGTGGGGCCTGGAGAGCGGCATCGAGTCGATCGTCATCGAGATGAACCCGCTCTGGCTGCTGCGCCTCGTGCAGCTGCATTTCCGGGTGACGCCCCTCGGCCTGCCCTGCCGGATCGCCGGCGAGGACACCCTCGCCGTGGTCGCGGCCTTCGACGTGCGCACGCTCCGGCGCCTGCGCGAGACCCGGGGCGACGCCGCCTCCGTGCTCACCGCCCGGCCCGCCCTGCCCCAGCGCCTGGCCAGCTGAGACCCGTCCGCTCCGGCGGCGTGGCCGCCGGACCCCCGACAG
>NZ_VRUT01000304.1:0-2203 GCF_008039465.1 Methylobacterium sp. WL120
GCGCCGGCTCGGCCGGCGCCGTGCCGGTCTCCGGGCCGGTCCCGTCCCGCCACAGGGTGACCGGGCCGTAGGCGGTCTCCACCGCCTCGCCCTCGCCGAACGCCTGCACCATCCCGGTGCGGATCATCTCGCACCAGGCGGTCGGCCCCACCGGCGTCTGGCCGCGGAAGGGCGCGACCACGAGCCGGTCGGCGGCCCGCGTCATCGCCACGTAGAGCAGGCGGTTGTGCTCCTCCCGGGCCCGCACGTGCAGGGTCTCGCGCGCGGCGCCGATCGCCTCGGAATCGTAGGGTTTCGCGGTCGACCACACCGGCGGCACGTCGCCCGGCATCGCGAGCAGCGGCGGGTCGTTGCCGCCCGGCGCCTCGCAGCCGTCGATCATCACCACGACCGGGGCCTCCAGGCCCTTGGCGCCGTGCACGGTCATCACCCGCACCTCGTCGCGGCCGGATTCCATGTCGCGCTTGACCGTGTGGCCGGCCTCGCCCCGCCCTCCGGCGCAGTAGCGCGCCAGGAAGCCGGCGAGCGAGGGGGCGTCGGCCCCGGCCTCCGCCTGCGCGGCCCCGAGCAGGAACACGTCGATGGCGTCGCCCGCCTCGCCGCCGAGGCGGGCGACGAGGGCGGCCCGGCCCCCGCCCGGCCCGAGGAGGGCGGCGTAGAAGCCGAACGGTCCCTGCGCGCCCGCGGCGGCGATCCAGCCGGCGAGCGCATCGCGCCCACGGATCGCCGCCGCGTCTCCGGCCGCCGCGTGGCGGCCGAGCGCGTCCTCCAGGGTCTCGGACCGGTCGCGGTCGGCGGCGATGCGGACGAGGTCGTCGTCGGTGAGGCCGACCAGCGGCGTCTTGAGCGCGCAGGCCAGCGTCAGGTCGTCGGCGGGCAGCAGCCCGGCCCGGCCGATCGAGACCAAGTCGGCCACCGCGATGTGCGCGCCGACGTCGAGCCGGTCCTGGCCCGCCACCGGCACGCCGGCGCCCTTCAGCGCCCGGATCACCTCCTCGAAGGCGGGGCCACGCTTGCGCACCAGCACCAGAACCTCGCCCGGCCGCCAGACCCGGCCGCTGGTGTCGCCGGCGGTGACCCAGGTCCGCACCGCGCGGGCGATCCGGCGCGCGGTGACGATCGCAGGCGCGTTGGCCTCCGGCGCGTCCACGGGCGCCGCCCAGGCGTCGGGCTCGACCTCCTCCACGGGCTCCGCCACCGGCCACAGCTCGACCGTGCCCGGCGCCCCGGCCCGCGCCGTGGTGTGGACGGTGCCGACCGCCTTGTCCTCGAAGCCGAGGCCTTCGTAATGCTCGGCCACGCCGAAGGTGGCGTCCACCGCCCGCAGCACGCCGAGGGTCGAGCGGAAGGACAGCCCCAGCGCGACGTCCTCGAACTTGAGCTTGGCCGCCTTCGCCTCGCCCCGCCACTTGCCGTGCATGGTCGCGAACTCGCGCGGCTCGGCGCCCTGGAAGCTGTAGATCGACTGCTTCGGGTCGCCGACGGCGAAGCGCGTGCGCAACTGCTCGCGGGCGCCGGCCCCGGTGGCGAACTCGGCGGTGAGCCGGTCGAGGATCCGCCATTGCTGCGGGTTGGTGTCCTGCGCCTCGTCCACGAGGACGTGGTCGACGCCGCGGTCGAGCTTGTACAGCACCCAGGCGGCGTCGACCCGCGAGAGCAGGTCGAGGGTCTTGTGGATCAGGTCGTCGAAGTCGAGCGCTCCGAGCTTGGCCTTCTGCGCCTCGATCCGGCGGTGGATCTCGGCGGCGAGCGTGAACAGCGCCTCGGTGCGGGCGAGCGCGCGGGCGCCGCGCAGGGCGTCGAACAGCGGCACGAGCCGGTCGCGCTCGGCGGTCAGCGCCTCGCGCACGTCCTCGGGGACCGCCTTGGTGCCGAGGCTCTTGTCGGCCTTCGGCTCGTCCTTGGCGGTGAAGAACACCGCGCGATAGAGGTCGAGCCGCTCCGTCGCGTCGGTGGCGGCGTCGGCGGCGAGCAGGCCGTCGGCGAGCTTCTCGTCGGTCGCCTTCCCGGTGCGCAGGCGCGCGGCGAAGCCCGGCCCGTCGTCGATCCCGCCCTCCAGGATCGACGCCGTCACGGTGTCGGCGGTCTCGCCGGCGCGAAGGCCCAGCGCCGCGCCGAGCCGGGAGAATTGCGGCCGCAGGCCGCCGCCCGCGCCGAGCACCGCGCGCGCGGCCATCGCCTGCCGGATCGCCTTGCGCAGGGC
>NZ_VRUT01000305.1:0-2178 GCF_008039465.1 Methylobacterium sp. WL120
CCCCGTGACGCCCGCCTCCGAAGCGCCGCCGGCGGCCGCGTCGCCGGGTGGTGCGGTCGCGCGCCTGGCGGGCGGCGTCATGCTCCTGCGCGGCTGGCGCCGGCTGGGCGCGAGCTTTCTCGCCGGCAGCTTCGGCGCCCTGGCCATGCCGCCCTTCGGGTTCCTGCCGGCGCTCGCCGTGTCGCTGGCCGTCGCGATCTGGCTGGTGGACGGGACGGCCGGCTCGCGCAGTACGCGGCCCGCCCGGCTATGGCCCTGCGCGCTGATCGGCTGGGCCTGGGGCTTCGGCTACCTGTTCGCCGGGCTGTGGTGGCTCGGCTCCGCCTTCCTCGTCGAGGCCGACGTCTTCCTGTGGGCGCTGCCGCTCGGCGTCCTCGGCCTGCCGGCGGCGCTCGGGCTGTTCTACGCGGCGGGCTTTGCCGTCGCCGGCCTGCTCTGGGTCCGCGGCCCGGGGCGCATCGCCGGCCTCGCCTTCGGGGTGGCCGGCGCCGAATGGGTGCGCGGGCACGTCTTCACCGGCTTCCCCTGGAACACCCTGGGCATGGCGGTCGGGCAGAACCTCTGGCTGATGCAGTCGGCCTCGCTCGTCGGACTCTACGGCCTGACGGTGCTCGCGATCCTCGTCTGCGCGGCGCCGGCGACGCTGGCCACCGGCTCGCATCCGCGCAGCCGCTTCGGCCCGAGCGCCGCCGCCGCGATCGTGCTGGCCGCGATGGCGCTCTACGGCGCCGAGCGCGTCGATCCCGAGGCCGACCCGGTCGTGGTGGGGGTGCGCCTGCGGCTGGTGCAGCCGAACCTGCCGCAGGACGCGAAGTTCCGCCCCGAGAACCGGCAGGACATCGTCGATCGCTACGTCGAGCTGACCCGGCGCCCGCCGGAGGATGGCGGCGCGGCGCCGACCCACATCCTCTGGCCGGAATCGGCGTTTCCGTTCCTGATCCAGCGCGATCCGGCCGCGATGGCGCAGGTCGGCGCCGGGCTGGCGCCAGGCCAGCACCTGATCACCGGTGCGGCCCGCGCCGAGGAGCCGCTGCCCGGCGAGCGCCTGCGCTACTTCAACGCGATCATGGCGATCGAGCCCGGCGGCCGCATCGTCGACAGCTACGACAAGGTCCACCTCGTGCCGTTCGGCGAGTACCTGCCGGCTCCCCTCGACGCGGCCTTGCGGGCTTTGGGCCTGCGCCAGTTCGTGGCGGTGCCGGGCGGCTTCTCCGCCGGCACGCTGGCCGGCCAGCGCATCCTCGACGTGCCCGGACTGCCGCCGGTGGCGGCGACGATCTGCTACGAGGCGATCTTCCCCGGCGCGATCCTGCCGGCGGGGGCCGCCGGCGCCGACCGGCCCCCGGGCCTGATCCTGAACGTCACCAACGACGCGTGGTTCGGCGACACGCCGGGCCCTCGCCAGCACTTGGCGCAGGCGCGCCTGCGCGCCGTCGAGGAGGGCCTGCCGCTGGTGCGCGACGCCAACACCGGGATCTCCGCGGTGATCGATGCGCACGGGCGCGTCGTCGCGCAGCTACCGATCGAGCAGGAGGCGGTGCTCGACGCCGACCTCCCCGTCCGCATCCTCGGCGGGACCCTCTACGGCCGGGTCGGCGACTGGCCCTTCGCGGCGATGCTCGCCGCCTGCCTCGCGGGCGCCCTCCGGGCCCGGCGGCTCGCGTGAGGCCGTCGCGGCCCGTCCCGCCCCTGCTGCTGACCTGCGGGCTGATGGCGGTGGCGTTCAACCTGCGTCCGGCCTTGAGCACCGTCGGGCCGCTGCTCTCGTCGATCCGCGAGGCGACGGGGCTCTCGGCGGCCGGCGCCGCGGTGCTGACCACGCTGCCCGTCCTCTGCCTCGGCCTCGCCTGCGCGCTGACGCCGCTCGTCCTGCGCCGGCTCGGCGCCGACCGCGGCGTGCTCCTCGGCATCGTCGTGGTCGCGGCCGGCCTGTCCCTGCGCGGTCTCGGCGGCTTCGCGTCGCTGTTTTCCGGCACGGCGGTCGCCGCCTTCGGCATCGGGCTCGCCAACGTGCTGCTGCCGGCGGTGGTCAAGCGCGACTTCCCCGGTCGCGCCGGGGCGATGACCGGGCTCTACACCATGACCCTCTGCCTCGGCGCCGCCGCCGGCGCCGGCTTCGCGGTGCCGATCGAGCAGGCGCTCGGCCGCGGCTGGCCGGCGGCGCTCGCCGTCTGGGCC
>NZ_VRUT01000306.1:0-2174 GCF_008039465.1 Methylobacterium sp. WL120
CTGACGATGGTGGAGGCTGACGGTCCCTGGTTCGGATCGTTTTGTGTCTATGCTTGAGGATATGGTCGAGTTGCCGCGGTCGGTCCGCCGGCTTGAGGTTGTCACGGGCGTGGGCAGTCGTCGGCGCTGGTCCGAGGCCGAGCGTGACCGCATCCTGGCTGAGGCGACCGCCCCCGGTGCGGTGGTCTCGGTGGTCGCGCGCCGGCATGGGATGAGCCCGCAGCACCTGTTCACGTGGCTTCGCGCGGCCCGGCGTTCGGCAGCCTCGCTTCCTGTCGCCCTGCCACTGACGTTCGTGCCGGCGCTGGTCGAGGGTGATGTCCCGGATCCGGCGGCACGACGGTCGCGGCCTCGAGCCTTGCATCGAGACGCTCCTGCTGCCGAGATCGAGCTGGACTTGGCTGGCGTGACCGTTCGGATCGGTGCGGGCGCGCGGGAAGCGACGATCACGGCGGTGATCCGGGCGCTGAAGGCCACGGCATGATCGGGCCGTCCGGTGCGGTGCGCGTGATGATGGCGACGCGGCCGGTGGACTTTCGCAAGGGCATGGACGGGTTGGCCGCGCTGGTGCGGGATGCGATGGGCGCGGATCCGTTCTCTGGCACGGTCTACGTGTCCCGCTCGAAGCGAGCGGACAGGGCCAAGCTTCTGTTCTGGGACGGGAGCGGGGTGGTCCTGGCGAGCAAGCGCCTGGAGGCAGGAGGGTTCTGCTGGCCGAAGATCGAGGATGGCGTCGTACGCCTCACGGCAGCGCAGCTCGCGGCCTTGCTCGAAGGGCTCGACTGGAAGCGTGTTCACGCGGCTCGCACGGTCATCGCCCCAGCGCTGGCAGGGTGAGCAAAAAGGTCGAGCGCGCGGGCCCCATTACGATGGTAAGCTTCTGACGGATATGCTTTAATTTACTCCGTGGCCAAGCCTGCTTCACCTCTGTCCGACGATCCCGAGACGCTCAAGGCGCAGCTCGTCGAGGCGCAGGCCGAGAACGAGCGGCTGCGCCAGATCATCCTGGCGATGCAGCGCCACCGCTTCGGACGCCGGGCCGAGAGCCTGCCCGAAGACCAGCTCCTACTCGGGCTGGAAGAGGCCGAGCAGGTCGAGGCCGCGAGTTTTGCCGCCGAGGAGGTGGAGCCGGCCAAGAAGGCGGCCCGGGGCGGCAAGCGCCGCACCAACCGCGGGGCGCTCCCGGCGCACCTGCCGCGGGTCGAGACCCTCGTCGACATCGACGGCACCGCCTGCCCGTGCTGCTCGGGGACCCTGCACCGGATCGGCGAGGACGTGTCCGAGCGCCTCGACGTGGTGCCGGCGCAGTTCCGGGTTTTGGTGATCCGCCGCCCGCGCTACGCCTGCAGAGCCTGCGAGGACGCGTTCGTGCAGGCCCCGGCCCCGGCGCGGCTGATCGAGGGGGGCCTGCCCACCGACGCGCTGGTCGCTCAGGTGCTCGTCTCCAAATACGCCGACCACCTGCCGCTCTACCGCCAGGCGCAGATCTTCGCCCGCCAGGGCGTCGTCCTCGACCGTTCGACGCTCGCCGACTGGGTCGGGCGCGCCGCCTTCCTGCTTCGGCCGGTGCACGAGCGGTTGCTGGAGACGCTGAAGCGCTCGGGCAAGCTGTTTGCCGACGAGACCACGGCGCCCGTGCTCGATCCCGGGCGCGGGCGCACCAAGACCGGTCAGCTTTGGGCCTACGCCCGCGACGATCGGCCCTGGGGCGGATTTGATCCACCCGGTGTCGCCTACGTCTACGCCCCCGACCGCACTGCGAGCCGACCGATCGCGCATCTGGCCGCGTTCGAAGGTGTGCTGCAGGTCGATGGCTATGCGGCCTACGAGGTGCTGGCCAAGGGCGGCGCGATCCGGCTGGCCTATTGCTGGAGCCATGTCCGTCGCCAGTTCTACGAACTCGCTGCCGCCTCGCCGGTCGCCACGGAGGCGCTGGCACGCATCGCCGCGCTCTATCGGATCGAAGCCGAGATCCGCGCTCGCCCGGCCGACGAGCGGCGTGCCGCGCGCCAGGAGCGCAGCCGGCCGGTGATCGAGGCGCTGGAGCCGTGGCTGCGCGAGAAGCTCGGCCTGGTCAGCCGCAAGAGCAAGCTCGCCGATGCGATCCGCTACGCCCTCTCGCGCTGGGCCGGCTTGAGCCTGTTCCTCGACGACGGCCGGGTCGAGATCGATTC
>NZ_VRUT01000307.1:0-2156 GCF_008039465.1 Methylobacterium sp. WL120
GCCGGGCGCGCACCTCGGCGATCGGCAGCGACCACGGGTCGGCCTGCGCCGCGTGCGCGGCGACGATCTCGGCGTTGAGCCGCTTGGTCTCCGGATCGATCGTCGCCGGGTCGAACAAGGCGTGGTCGATCATGGGGCGTTTCGTCTCTTTACGCGTCTCTTGGGGCAACGCGGCGCGCGGGCGGAGGGCGTCGGCGAATCCCGCGCGCATCTTGGCGCGCCGGGGCCGCATTGCCATCTCGTCCCGGGCAGCGAAACCGCCTAACGCCCGAACCACCATCCGGTTTCGCCGCCGGTGTGGTGCATCCGTCACGGTTCCGCCGGCTTCGGGCGGTTGGAAGGGCGTCGTCCTCCGAGGAATGTCGATGATCGTCGAGCACGACCCCCGCCGCCAGGGTCAGAACCATACGGGTGCGTCCTACCGCGAGGCGCCGGGTTATCGCGCCTCGGCTTTGCGCCGCTTCCTCGGCGGGTCGCCGGCCGCGGTGTTCCTGCGGCTGCTGTTCCTGTCGGTGCTCGTCGGCGCCTTCATGGCGATGCTCGGGCTCACGCCCGCGCGCCTGTTCTGGCAGGTCTACGACTCGGCCCGCGCGCTCGTCGACCTCGGCCTCGCCACGTTCCACGATTTCGGCGGGTGGATCCTGGCCGGTGCCATCGTGGTGGTCCCGCTCTGGCTGATCTCGCGTCTGTTCGCGGTCTCGCGGTAGCCCCGCCGCGATCGGGAGCCCGCGTGACCCCACCCCTTCCCATCACCGGGCGGCGCGTCCTCGCGCTCGCCCTGCCGATGACCATCGCCAACGTCACGACGCCGATGCTGGGCTTCGTCGGCGCCACGGTGATCGGGCGGTTGGGCGACGCCGCCCTGCTCGGGGCGATCGCGCTCGGCGCCGTCATCTTCGACGCGTTGTTCTGGTCGTTCGGCGCGCTGCGGATGGCGACCGCCGGCCTCACCGCGCAGGCGGTCGGCGCGCGCGACGCCGCGGAGGTCGACCGGACGCTGGCGCGCGCCCTCGCGGCCGGGCTCGTCGCGGGGATCGTCCTCGTCGTCCTGCAGGGGCCGATCGCGGCGGCGGCCTTCCGGATCACCGGCGCGAGCCCCGCGGTGATCGCCGGGCTCGCCACCTACGTCCACATCCGCATCCTCTCGGCGCCGTTCACGCTCGCGAACTACGCCGTGCTCGGCTCGGTGCTCGGGCGCGGCCGCACCGATCTCGGCCTGCTGCTGCAGATGGCGATCAACGTCGTCAACATCGGCCTGACGCTGGCCCTGGTGCTCGGCCTCGACCTGAGCCTGGCCGGCGCCGCCCTCGCCACGGTGATCGCGGAAGCCGCCGGCCTGGCTCTTGGCCTCGTGATCCTGGTGCGCCTCGGCTCGAAGCCCTGGCGGGTACCGTGGTCCGAGATCCGAGACCCCGTCACCCTGAAGCGGACGCTCGCGGTCAACGGCGACGTGATCGTGCGGACGCTGGCGCTCGTGTCGGGCATCGTGCTGTTCTCGGCGCTCGGCGCACGCCAGGGCGACGCGGTGCTCGCGGCCAACGCGGTGTTGTGGAATCTCTTTCTGATCGGCGGGTTCTTCCTCGACGGCTTCGCCACGGCCGCCGAGGCCCTGTGCGGGCAGGCGGTGGGCGGGCGCGACGCCGGCGGGTTCCGCAAGGCGTCGGCGCTGTCGCTGGGCTGGTGCCTCGGCTTCGGCCTCGGCGTGAGTCTGCTGGCGCTGGTCGGCGGCCACGCCTTCATCGACTTCGTCACCACGAGCGAGCCGGTGCGCGCGGTGGCGCGGCGCTACCTGCCGCTGGCGGCGGCCGCCCCCTTCGTCGCGGCGCTGCCCTTCGCCTACGACGGCATCTACATCGGCGCGACCTGGACGCGGGCGATGCGCAACCTGATGCTGGCCGCGCTCGCCGCCTATTGCGCCACCCTGGTCCTCGTCCAGGGGCTGCAGCTCGGCAATGCCGGCCTGTGGCTGGCCTTCCTGAGCTTCCTCGGCGCGCGCGGCATCGGGCAGGCCCTGGCCTATCCGGGCCTCGCCCGGCGGACGTTTTCGCCCGACCGCGCCTGAAACTGCGTCTGAGCTTACCGCCTCAGCGCGGGTCCTTCCACGTGGTCGGCGCGGCGGGGGCCGGCGGCAGCGCCTCGACCCGGCGCTGAACGCC
>NZ_VRUT01000308.1:0-2132 GCF_008039465.1 Methylobacterium sp. WL120
GCCCGGGCGACCTCGACGAGGTTGTCCGAGAAGGACGGCGCGTGGCCCATGTCGGTGAAGGCGCCCGACGAGATGCTGTTGACCGTGCCCTCGTTGAGCTGGCGCCAGTAGCCCAGCGTCGCGACCACGATGCCCGCCTTCACGTCGTCGGTGATGCGGGCCACGCCCTTGAACGCGCCGCGATCGTTGGCGACCCGCACCCGGTCGCCGTCCCGGATGCCGCGGGCGTCGGCGTCGGCTTGGCTGATCATCACGAACTGCTCGCCCTGGCCCTTCTGCTTGTCCTCCATGTTCGCGTAGCAGGAGTTCAGGAAGTAATGGCTCTTGGGCGAGACGATGTTGAGCGGGAAGCGCTTGGCGAGCTCCGGGTCGTTGGCGTGGGATTCCCGCGGGCCGAGGTAGTCGGGCAGCGGATCGAGCGCCTCGCCGGGCTGGAAGCCCTCGTACATCTGCCGGAACGGCGGGGCGACGAAGTTCGTGGCGCCCTCGACCTTGAGCATGCACTTGCCGGTCGGCGTCGGGAAGTTGCCCTCGCGGTGGGGCGCCCGGTCGTCCGGCGTGCCGACCTTCAGGCGGGCGAAGCCGTGCTCGCGCATGTACTGGAGGTCGATGCCCTCGCAGGCCGGGGCGTTCCAGTCGACGTAGTGCTCGAGGCACTCCGTGTCGGTCCACTTGAAGTTCTCTTCCTCGAAGCCGAGCCGGGCCGCGAGCCGGCGGAAGATCTCGTTGTTCGGGATCGCCTCGCCGGGCGCGTCCGCGCACTTGGTGTTGTAGGTGAGATAAAGGTGGCCCCAGGAGAGGATCATGTCCTCCATCTCCGCGCCCATCGTGGCCGGGAGCAGGATGTCGGCATAGGACGCCGTGTCGGAGATGAAGTGCTCGGCCGAGACCATGAACAGGTCCTCGCGCATCAGCCCTTCGACGACCTTGTCGGTCTCGGGCGCCTGCGTGACGGGGTTCGAGTTCCAGCACATCATCGACAGGATCGGCGGGTCGAGCTTCAGCTCGCCGGTGAGCGCGCGCCCGATCTGCAGGTTCGAGACGACGCGGGTCCCCTCCGGGATCAGGTCGGGCCGGCACATCACGTCGAACTTGTAGGGGTGCTCCCACACGCCGAACTGGGTGACGCCGCCGCCGACGTGGCGCCACGCGCCGGTCAGCGCCGGGATGCAGGTGACGGCGCGGATGGTCTGGCCGCCGCCGTAATGCCGCTCCAGCGCCACGCCCATGCGGATGCCGACCGGCTGCTCGGTCGCCATCTCGCGGGCGAGCGTGCGGATGTCTTCCGCCGAGACCCCGGTGATCGCGGCGGCCCATTCCGGCGTGCGGGTGCTCGCCCGCTCCTTCAGCTCCTCGAAGCCGACCGTGTGGTTGTCGACGTAGTCCTGGTCGACGAGGCCTTGGGCGATGATGGAATTGATCAGCGCCATGGCGAGCGCGCCGTCGGTGCCGGGCTTCGGCGCGATGTGCCAGTCGGCGGCTTTCGCGGTGCGCGAGGCGTAGGCGTCGATCACGACGACCTTGGCGCCCTTCTTCTGGGCGTCCTTGACGATGGCCCAATGGTGCAGGTTCGTGCTGACCGAGTTGCAGGCCCAGATCACGATGTACTTCGAGTGGATGTAGCTGTCCGGGTCGAGGCCCGCCGTCGGGCCGACGGTGAGGAGCCAGGCCGTGCACGAGCCCTCGCCGCAGAAGGTGCGCTCGGTGACGGTGGCGCCCATGCGGTTGAAGAAGGCGTCGCCGCCGTTCAGCCCATGCACGAGGCCCTGGTTGCCGAGGTAGCTGTAGGGCGCGATGGCCTGCGGGCCGTGACTGTCGATGATCGCCTTCCAGCGCGTGACGATGGTGTCCAGCGCCTCGTCCCAGGTGATGCGCGCGAACTGCTTGGAGCCCTTCGGGCCGACCCGCTTCATCGGGTAGAGCAGCCGGTCGGGATGGTAGTGGCGCGTCTCGTAGTCCTTCAGCTTCACGCAGAGGGTGCCGCGGGTCATCGGGTGGTCCGGGTTGCCCCGCACGCCGAGCAGCTCGCCGTCACGCACCTCGAACAGCATCGAGCAGGTGTCCGGGCAGTCGTGCGGGCAGCCGCCGAAGAAGGTTTCGGTCAGGCTCTCGGCCTCGGCGACGATCAGGGA
>NZ_VRUT01000309.1:0-2100 GCF_008039465.1 Methylobacterium sp. WL120
CGGACGTAGCTGAACAGGTTCTCCGATCGATCTCCGCGCCCGCGCATCGCCTGATCCCACCCCTGCCTCTAACAGAGTGAATCATCTCCGCGACAAGCCTGCCAGCGACTTCTGCAGCAGCCTGCTAGAGCATTTTCCGTGATCTACGGATCACGGAAAATGCTCTATCTTGTTGCGTGGGCGCATTTTCTTTACGCGAGCCGGCAACCACCTCGCTTGAAAATGCTCTAGGGCATCGCCTCCGATGCGGGACGGGCGGGCGGCGAGACGGGCGGCCCCGTCCGGGTGGCGATCCACAGGACGTTCCGCGGGCCGTCTCCGCTGGCGCGCGACCGCACCCGCACCTCCTCGACGGAGAAGCCCGAGCGGGCGAGCCGCGCCTTGAACTTGCGGTCCGGGCGGCCGGACCAGACGCCGAGGACGCCGCCCGGCCGCAGGGTGTAATGCGCGCGCTTCAGGCCCCAGGCGTCGTACAGGCGGTTGTTCTCGCCCCGGACCATGCCCTCCGGACCGTTGTCGACGTCGAGCAGGATGGCGTCGAACATGGCCGGGCCGGATTGGATCAGGCGGTTCACGTCCGCCTCGTGGAGGGCGAGGCGGGGGTCGTCGAGGCTGCCGGCGAACAGGTGCGCCAGGGGGCCGCGCGCCCACGCCACCACCGCGGGCACGAGCTCGGCGACGACGATCTCGGCCTCCGGCCCGAAGGCGTCGAGCGCCGCGCGCAGGGTGAAGCCCATGCCGAGGCCGCCGATCAGCACGCGCGCCTTCGGCCGGTCCCGCAGCCGCGCCGCGACGAGGGTCGCGAGCGCGCGCTCGGACTCGCAGTGCCGGTCGCGCATCAGGTCCTGGTTGCCGACGGTGATCGCGAAGGCGTCGCCCTGCCGCATCAGGCGCAAGGTGGTCTTCTCGCCGGGGACGAGACCGGTGTCGACGTGGACCCAAGGCGTCACGGATATCCTCCCGCCGCCCGGCGGCGTGGTTGCAGCGCGCTCCCTGTACCAGCGGTTCGGAAGCCCCGCGAGAGGCGCCGCGAAGGGCGCCGTCGGTGCTCGCGACGCCTACTCGGTCGTCGCCGTCACCGCGATGCGGCCGAGCAGCGTCGCCGGGTCCTCGGCCGCCGCCACCTCGGCCGCGCTGAGGCCGGCCGGCTGCAGCGGCTTCACGCCGAGCCGGAGCTGGCCGGGCCGCATGATGAAGCGGGCCACCGCCTGGCCCAGCTCGGTGGCGCCCGGCATGGAACCCAGCATTTGCGGGATGCCGAGGCGGGCGTAGGCGGCGTACTCGATGCGGACGTCCTCCGCCGCGACGCCCCTCTGCCGGGCCTGCATCGCCAGGACGCGGTCGAGCAGGCCGCGATCCTGGATGTCGAGGTCGAGGGATTGTGCGGTGGCGCCGAGCACCGCCCGCGTCGCCGCCTCCGGATCGCGGCCGAACAGGTCCCGCGACACGTTCCCGACGACGGCGCGCAGCTTCGCGGTGCCCATTCCGCCGCCCTCGATGGCGATCTCGTGCACGGCGAGCTGCCGGCTCGCCTCGCTCCAGGCGAGGTCGGCCCTCACGCTGGTGGCGACGGCGGTGTAGCCGAGGGCGGCGAGCTGGCCGGACGAATCCTGCCCGGACACGAAGGCCGCCGGCACGGATAGGTCGCGCATCGCGAAGCGAAGCCGCGTCGGCACGCCCTCGACGAGGTCGGAGGTCACGAGCTCGAGGCCGTCGAGGGCGAAGGCTGCCGCGCCGGCGCCTTCACCGCCTGTCGTGCCGTCCTTGGAGCCGTCCTTGGAGCCAGACTTCGCGACCTCGATGCGGCCGAGCCGGATCGCGCCGACCTGGGGCACGAAGCGCCGGGCCTCCGCCGGGCCGACCCGGGAACCGGTCGCGGCCGCCGCCGCCATCCCGTCGATCAGGCTGCGCAGCGAGACGTCCTCGACCGCGACGGAGGCGACGCGCGCCGTGAGGTCCGGGCCGGCGGTCTCGAATCCGTCGAGCCGCACGCTTCCCGGCGCACCGGCCGCGGCGGCGAGCCCGATCCGCGCGATCCGTCCGGTCGTCCCGTGCGGGTCCGCGTAGTCGAGGCCGACCGCCTCCAGGCTGCCGACCTGG
>NZ_VRUT01000030.1:0-36563 GCF_008039465.1 Methylobacterium sp. WL120
CCCCTAAAAGACCCCTTTTTCCCCACCACGAGTGTCGGCTAAAGCTGACGTTACAACGCCTTACGTCTGCTCTACCCACACAGCTTGTGTAAGGCCGTGACCCATTCCGGCTTACACGAATGCCTCGACGGCCCCTGAGCCTCTCCTGGTCGATCCTCGTGGATCCCAGTGGCATTCCTCCTCCATCATCCCCGTGAGACTGCGCGTGCGTCCCGCACGAGAGAGAATGACCCCGCCCCGTGCGGCCCATCCGCTTGCACGAATGCCATTTGCATTTGCTTGACAACAGGGTGGGGGGTGTGCTACAAACGAGGCACACTGGAGAAATTCCGCAATGAGCGATGTGACCCAGTCCGCTCCAGAAGCGGTTCCCGAAACGCCTCCCAACATCGACCACCTCCTGCACCAGGTGACCATGACCCAGAACGGTCTCATAGCCGTCGCCTGGATCGAAGAAGCGGGTGCCGTGCTCGGCAAGGTCATCGACCTCAACGACGGCGACGATCCCTGGCTGATCACGCAAGTGACCGGCCTCCACCTGCCGCGCTCCAAGATCTCGATGCTACGCGCGGGTCCGTCCGACGACGAGCTGAAGGACACGGTGCAATGAACCGCCGTTCGCTTCTCATGGGCACGAGCGCCATGGTGGCTGTGGCCGCTTGCTCTCCGGGGCTCGCGCCTGCGGCGCAAGAGAGAGTTCACCCCCGCGCCGTGCTCACCGAGATGTGGGCCATCGTCCGCATGATGCGTTCGCCCATGCACCACGGGATCCCAGGCCCCAGCCTCGACGAGATCGAGGCCGCGATCATGAAGCACTTCGCCTCCTACGGCATCGACCGGTTTCCGGCCCTGTTCCGTGGTCCCGAAGAGAGCCCCACTCCCACGGCGATCCTCGGGTTCACCAGGACGACGCACGTCTTCGGCAGTGCCAAGCAGGACGAGCTGCTCCTGGTGTTCGACTACCAGAGCACCCGGATGCACGGCCCACACCTCTCGCACGTCGCGTTCGAGACCCCCCACCCCCTCTGAAAACAGGCGGGTGCCTTCCAAACGGCCGGATGAGCCGCGCGCCTAAAAGACCCCTTTTCGGATCCTGAAGCATCCAGTGCGCTTCGCGCACAGAGATAGCCTCGATCCACCGTGTCGACCCCAAGCCTCGCAGGTTCTCTGCGGGGCTTTTCTTTGTTCAGACCAAAGGATCTTTCACATCCCAAACACTTTTCCTTACGTCAACGTAGATGATCTCGGCGCCGTCGGTGACGGCACCACGAACGACACCTCTGCATTTCAGACGGCTGTCAACTCTCTCGCTGCAACCGGCGGGCGTGTCGTCTCCAACCCGGCGAAGGCCTACTACATCAAGGGCCTCAACATCCCGGCCGGAGTGATCCTGGACTGCGGCATGCAGTTCCCCGAGAACCAGGGCGGCATCAACCACAGCGGCCGGTCCTTCCGTGACCTTGGTGGCCTGATCCTGGAGCGCACGGGCACCATCGAGCTGGCCGGAGCTTCTGGCGTTGTGAACGCCTTCATCCGCCGCGCCGACAACGGCGTCGAGATGACCTTCCCGGCCGCCAACGCGGACCTCTACGCCGGCACGGTCTTCACCCCGAAGCCGCGCAGCATCGGTAATGGCGTGCCCAGCCCGGCTTCTGCCGCCTGGTACGGCTCGGACGCGATGACGATCCAGAACGTCCTGGCGATCGGCTTCCGCGACGTCTTCACCTCGAACACCTTCTCTCGGATCCGCGTCGAGAACCTGTCGTTCGATGCCAACCCCGGCGAAGGCCGCTACGCCTTCAAGGTCGAGGGCAGCTACGACTCGTCGAGCTTCCTCAACCTCCACGTCTGGCCTTACGGCACGGCCGGCACCTCGGCCATCACGGGCGACAACACGCTCGGCTACCGTCGCGGCGGTGCTCTGCAGTTCATCGGCCAGAACGACGGCACCGAGATCGATGGTCTCTTCGCCGCCTACTACGACAACAACCTCTACCTCGGCGGTTCGTCCACCAAGGTTGGTCGTGCCTGGGTCGAGCACTTCAAAACCGATGGCGGCAACGTCGGCGTGATCGTCGAGAACGCCTACGACATTCAGATCGCCCAGCTGCAGATCTTCGGCCAGGACAAGCCTCTTCGGATCAACGGCGGCCGGGGCAGCAGCCTGTCGATCAGCCAGCTCCACATCGAGAACCCCGGCAACGGCGGTGTGCGGATCGAAAGCGGCAACCTGTTCCTCGGGACCGCCACCTCGCGCGGCATCACCCAGGGCTACGTGCTCGAAGTCCTCGACCCCGAGACCCGCCTGTCGGGCCGCTGGTTCGACGACAGCCCGGCGAGCAGCGATGTCGGCTACGCGCCGGCCGGATGGACCAGCGAGAAGCTCGCGGGCTTCGAGTTCATCGTCACCCAGCGCGGCGGCGCAACGTCTCGGCCGGACGGCACCTACGTCTGGGTCGGCAACGTGATCGGCAACCCGCAGATCACCCCGGATGCTGCCGGCTTCCTGCGCCTCCCGACGACCGGCGAGTTCTTCACCGTCGTCGGCGGCCAGTACATGTCGAACATCATCGGCGGTTACGGCGGCCGGCGGATCACGCTGCTGTTCACCGACACCCGACAGGCTGTCTACCACGCCGACACGGTGAACCTGAAGCCGAACTCGAAGGGCGACTTCCTGCCCAACCCCGGCTCGATCCTGGAGCTGATCTACGACGGCGCCAACAGCGCCTGGCGCGAGATCAGCCGCACGCTCTGATCGCGACACGGGGCGGCGCATAGGCCGCCCCACAAGCTACTGAAAACAAACAGCAATCTATCCAAAGCCTCGCAGATTTCTGCGGGGCTTTTTTCGTTTCAGAAACAGGAAGCCCTTTGTCCCTCATCAACTTTCTCGACACCATTCCTTCGGCTGACGCTGCCGCCATCCGGGCCGGCACCTACGCCGGAGACATCGCTCCTGTGATCCAGGCCCGCCTCAACACAGGCGGTGATTACGGTTTCGAGCCGGGTGTCTACCCGATCAAGAGCCCCATCCGGTACGTGGCCTTTGGCCAGCGCGTGGTCGGCCTCGATGACCGAGGCACCGTGATCTTCGAGGTCAAGCGCGACTTCTCGGACGTCGTGAACGGCGCCGCCGTGAACTACGTCATCAAGATGCTCCACTCCGGGCACCTGAACGACATCACCATCCGCTGCGTGCAGCCGAGCGGAACCTACATTCCGGCAGGACAGCCAGTCCCCGCCGGTTGGCAGGGCGGTCTCACGGTCGGATCCGGTGCCGATCAGATCCGCCAGTACCCGTGGCTGATCGACCTGACCGAGACGACCCGTGGTCGCATCGACAACATCACCATGGAGAAGGGCTGGTTCGGCATCAACGCCACCGGCAACGCGGGCGGCTGTAACCTCGGCCGGATCGAAGACGGCTGTCTCTCGACGGGCATCATCGTCAACAACCCGCTGGACTTCTTCACGATCGACGAGTGGGAGAGCTGGGTCTACAACTACGCCGGCACCGGCCTGGAGCAGTTCTCCTACGCCAACCCCGGCGACGTGCAGTTCCTCACCGCTGATGGCCTCGACGTCGCGTCGATCCACCTGTGGCACAAGGGTCTCGTCATCGCGAACGGCTCGCAGCTCGCTTCGACCTTCGGGACGATCAAGCTCGACGGCGGCGACTCCCACATGCGGATCGAGGCCGGCCGGACGGTTATCGCAGCGCTCAACGCGCTGTCGGACTCGGTGCGGACCCCGGTCGTCAAGGTCAACGGCGGATCCACGGTCGTCGGCGCGCTTCAGCTGAAGGACGCGGACCTCCTGACGAACGCCACCCGGCCGATCGTCGAGCAGAACGGCGGCGACCTCTTCCTGAACGGCGGCGCGATCTCCGGTTCGTCCTCGCAGCAGCCTGAGGTCGTGCTGAACGGCGGCAACCTCTTCATGTCGAACATCCGGTTCGACACGAGCGGCCCGTCTTGGAAGCCAAACGGTGTGGTTCGCCAGATCGGCGGTCGCCTGCACCTGCACAACAGCAGCTTCCAGGACAGCGCTGGCGGTGGATACGCCGTCTACCTGTCGACGAACGAGCACCACAACGTGAGCGGCAACTTCTTCGGCGGTCGCACCCTGCGCCGCCCCGGCGCTCCGATCGGCAACTACCAGGGCAACACCGGTCTCGCCGAAGACCTGTTCTAGCCAGCAGGGGCGGCCTTCGGGCCGCCCCACCCAACACCGAAAGACCCAGATGCGCCCCGTCGACCCGAGGTACTCAATCCTCGTCCAGGTCGGCCTGCTGCTTCTCTGCATCCTCAGCTTCAAGTTCGGGCTCTACCTCGGCGAAGTCATCTTCGAACCAGCCGGAAGAGCCTCCGCTCGGATGGGATGTGCATCCGAGAACATGAGGCTGACCGAGACCACCAAAGGCTTCCGCTGCGCCGACGGCCGGGGAAACCTGTTCCTTCCACCCTTCAAATCCAAGGTGAGATCATGACGTTCGTGCAACGCTCAGCCCTGATGATGATGGTACAGGCCGTCCTCAACGTCTCCCACATCGATCCCGTCACCGAGTTCAAGGCTCGCCGGCTCCTCTGGAAGCTCGCGCCCTACGGCGTCTACGCATGAGCGCGCCCCGCAAGGCATGCTTCGCTCCCGATCAGAGCCAAGCCAGAGCCCTGCTGAAGGCCTTCGACCTCTCACCGAACGACTGGTCGAGCTTCGGCTTCGGAGCAGCCCTGGCGGGCCGCCAGTTCGATCGCATCGTGGTCCACATGCCGGCCGAGCCGAGCGCCAGGGACTTCGAGATGATCGCCAACCTGAACACGCGGCTCGCGAAGGACGGCAGCTTCTCGATCGTCTCTCCGGCCCGCAGCAACCTGACGACCCCAGCTCAATTCCACGAGGATGACGCGGAATGACCTCCCTCAACAACGTCAACGTCTCGATGGGCGACAAGCCGGCTGATGGCCGCTTCGAGGCGAGCGTCGCCCTGGCGAACGCCCTCGTGGAGCAGGCCAAGGCCTCCCGCGCCCAGGCGGAAGCGGTGAGCAACATCGCCGAAGCGCTCCGCAACATGGCCCCGGTCCACAACACCGGCATCGTCGTCTACTCCGACAAGTCCACGCCATGAAAAGTCACCCAGACGTCGAGCGCATCGACCTGGAGACCATGCGCGTCCACTTCGACGACGGCGAGATCGGCCTGATCACCAACTGGATCGACGTCAACGGCGACGTCTTCGACCAGTCGATCGCCGAGCCCGTCAGCCTCGTCGTCAAGCACCCGACACTCACCGTGAAGCCCTGGTACGCGCTCGCCGTGTACCCGAGCGAGTGGTGCGTCATCCGCTGACAGGAGCCAGAACCATGGCATCGAGATCTGCCCAAGAGAAGGAATGGCGCACCCAGAGCGATCTGGAGACGCTGAGCCGCGCCGCTGAGATCCAGAACGACCGCACCCGCATGACGGCGGTCCAGAAGCACGCGGCCAAACAGGTCGCTAACCTCAATAAGGTCGCCGCGCCCGCGAAGGCGAAGGCCCCTGCCAAGAAGCGAGGCAAGTGATGGCGGCCCCCAAGCTGAAGATCGTCAAGAAGGAAGACTTCGTCGATCTGCCACTGCCCGAGCGCATCAAGGTCGGGCCATTCTACTACCGCACCCGCTGGTTCGACGAGCTGGAGTCGTTCAAGACCGGCAACTCCGGCTACTGCGACGACGGCGCGCTGGAGATCGGCTTGCTCGATGCCATGCCACCGCAGCGCCAGGCTGAGGTCTTGCTGCACGAGGTGCTGCACGCCTGCTTCAACATCGCCGACCTTCGTGGCGGGCCGATGCCGGAGGAGGAGAAGATCGTCACGACGCTGACATTCCAGATGCTCGGCGTCTACCGGGACAACCCGGATCTGATGGCGTGGCTGGACCAGAAGTTCGGCATGCTCGGGATGGAGTGATGCTGTCCCTTGTCATCGCCGAGACGGTGACGCACGCGAACGCCGTCATCCGCTGGATCGGGCTCAACCCCGACGAGTGGATCGGCGTCGCCTACGGCTCGACCCTCAACGACATCTACAAGGATTGCTTCCTCGTGCGGCCCCTGACGGGCGTGCGCGAGGAACACGGTGACTGGTTCATCGAGAAGGTGATCCCACGGATCGCGGGAGAGGTCGACACCGTCCCCAGGGGCTGGCGCCCGCAAGCGGAAGAGCCAGTCGAACAGGAATACGCCCAGAAGCACATCTGGGCCTGAAGTTCCAGCAGAGCCCCGGATCCGCGAGGAAGGGAGCGCAAATGGCAGGGTATCAACCGTCCCTTGCTCTGCTGAAAACAATGCCAGGGTAGCTCAGCCAGGTAGAGCGGTGGCCTCATAAGCCACGGGTCGCATGTTCAAATCATGCCCCTCGGCACCAACCACATCGTCGTGGGTGAACGGTTCAGCCAGCGGATTGCAACCCCGCGCATGCCGGTTCGAGCCCGGCCGACGATTCCAAATCCAGTCTCTCCGGTCCCTCATCGCAAGGGTTACCCATGAACAAGCGTCGCGCCTTCAAAGACGACAGCATCATCGACATCTCGACCCGTCGCCCGGTCAAGGCGAAGTTCGAGCAGGAGAGGAAAGTGCCCCCGCTTCGTCCGATGACGATGCGCCAGGCCGAGTACATCGAAGCGCTCAAGACCGCCGAGCAGGTGGTGGTGATGGGTCCGGCCGGAACCGGCAAGACCTACATCGCCGGATCCTGGGCCGCCGACCAGCTGCGCCAGAACAAGATCTCCAAGGTGATCATCACCCGCCCCAACGTCCCCGGTGGACGCTCGCTGGGCTTCTTCCCCGGCACGCTGGAGGAGAAGATCGCGCCGTGGGTGGTGCCGCTCACCGAGACGATCCGCGAGCGCATGGGCTCCGGCCCCTACGAGATCGCCCTGAAGCGCGGCGACATCGAGATCGTCCCCTTCGAGGTGATGCGCGGTCGCAGCTTCAAGAACGCCATCGTCATCCTCGACGAAGCGCAGAACACCACCGCCGAAGAGATGAAGATGTTCCTCACCCGGATCGGGGAGGGCACCCAGGTCATCATCAACGGCGACGTCTCTCAGACCGACCTCAAGGAGCGCTCGGGCCTGAAGACGATCCTCGGGCTGATCCAGTCCGACACCATGCCGGTGCCGGTGGTGGAATTCACCATCGACGACATCGTTCGCTCCGGCATCTGCGAACTCTGGGTCCGCGCCTTCGACAAGGCCAAGATCTGACAGGAAAACGAATGGCATGGAAAGCTCTCATGGTCGCGGCCATGAGCATGATGTCGGTCGCAACGACCGCACTCGCGGAGGACGCCAACAAGGCGTTCTTCGTTCAGGTCTGGGTCTCCGATGTGACGGGCGCACCAGCCAACCCCGAAGAGGATCCGGGCCGGATCGAGGTAACCATCGCTGGCCGCTTCGTCGGCTGCGCCTTGGCACCTTTCTACCGCCCGTCGGCGGGGGAGGTGAAACTGGTCCCGTTCTACATCGGCTACACCGCCACAGGCAAGAGCCCAGAGGACATCAAGGTTGAGACTTACGGTGAACTCCGCAGGCTCTCCAAACCCAAGATCAAGATTTCGGAAGTACCTCAATAGGGGGCTTACGGATACATCGGTGAGCGCAGGCTGAGCACTTCGGTCTCCAAAACTGCAAGTCGAAGGTTCAAATCCTTCCACCGGTGCCAATAATAACAAAAGAGAGCAAAAACTCCTACATGACCATTGTTTCCCAAATCGGTAGCACTTCGTTTCCAGCCACCCAAGACAGCTTCATCACCAGCGGCTTCTACGCTGTCGGCGACCTTGGCCGTGGCCTGATGTACGTTCGCGGCGGCGGTTATCGTCAGGTCGCGGATGCCCAGGGCCAGGTCTGGCACGTCGCCGACACCGACGACATCCACGCGAGCCAGCTCGGCGTCGTGACGTTCAACACCAACTACGCGCAGTTCAACGCTGACGTGATCAACGAGGCCATCCGCTACCTCGGCCAGCGCCGTGGCGGTCGCCTGCGTCTCCCTCCGGGCGACATCTACGCCAACCAGACCATCGAGAGCATCTACGGCTACGTGACCGTCGAGGGCAACGGTGCGGGCTACCCGCATGATGCCGGCGCCGGCATCGTCTTCGGCACGACCCTCGTTGCGACCCACGGTGGCGTGGCTCTTCGTGACCGCACGCCCGGCGCTGCCGAGCGCGGCGTCGACAAGACCCAGAACTGGAAGAACATGGGCGGCGGCTTCGTCGGCTTCCGAGTCACGGGCAGCTTCAGCCGTGGCCTCCACGTCACGAGCCGGAACAAGGCCAAGTACCACCTCTACATCGACGGCGCGACGCAGCAGGGCGCGTTCTTCGACTGTCTGCCCGACAGCCGCAACGGCACGCAGAACTACGAGATCCAGGAGCCGGGCGACAACCAGGTTCTCGACCTCGACCTCGACGTGCGCGTCAGTGGTTCGGCCGACGGCGTCTACTTCTCGGGCAACCAGAACAGCGGCAACACGTCGATCATCCACCGTGCTCACATCACGGTCTACCACCAGAACGGCCACGGCGTCGTGTACTTCAACGCCGACAACGTGATCATCAACGCCCTGCGGACCTTCGGCAACGGCTCCGGCCGTTCGTTCTACGTCTGCGCGACGACTGGTCCCGGCGCCTACACCTACGGCAACGAGATCCAGAACTACAGCGCGAACACGCTCGGCTTCATCGAGGCGATCTCGAACCGCCCCGGATCCAACCAGCACGGCAAGATGTACATCGGCTCGATGGACGTCGGCAACGGCACCCAGCAGCCCACCCTCGGTGGAACTGGTGCTCAGTTCTGGCTGCGCAACGGCCAGGACGGCGAGATGGTGTTCAACAACGGCCTCGGCCCGTGGTCGCTGTCCCAGATCGGGGCCTACGGCGGCGTCGAGGACGGCTCGCTGCAATACTACTGCGGCATCACCGGCAAGGGTTTCGTGATGCGCAAGGACGGCACGCTCCGTCTCGGAACCGGCACGATCCTTCGTTGATCTGACTTCGTCCAGGCCCTTCAGGGCCTGGACTACCGCCGACGTGAAAAATCACGCGGCACGACAAGAAAATTTGAGGAAGCCATGTCGGCAACGGACATTCAATTCACGGTGGCCGTCCTACAGGGCCTGATCAAGGACGCTCGCTACCTCGTCAATCTGAACGAAGACAGCAAGGCCAGTATGGCGCAGGACGCAGCAGCGGTCCGCGCCGACGTCTCGGAGGCTCAGAAGGCCATCGAGGTCATCGCCTCGATGAAGAGCGTCATCGAGAACTACCTCAACACCGTCTCGATCTCCTACGAGTGGCGTGGAACGCGGCTGCGGCTGCGCCAGCCCGATGGCCGCTTCGGTCCTTCCGTCGACCTTGCAGGCGCCCAGGGCGCTACAGGTCTGCGCGGTGACAAGGGCGATCCGGGCCTGAATGGTCCGCGTGGCGAGAAGGGCGAGCAGGGCACCGCCACCCTGATCCGAGGAATCACCGACGAAGAAGGTCCGCTTCCACGCAATCCGAGTGCCGGCGACACCTACATCGTTGCCCAGACTGGCGATGGCCTGACCTGGACCGGCGATGCCTGGGTCAACGTCGGACCGATCCGTGGTCCGCGCGGCATGACCGGCTTGACCGGTGAGACCGGGGCCAAGGGCGAGAAGGGCGACAAGGGCGAGATCGGACTCACGGGTCTGACCGGCCAGCAGGGAATTCAGGGTCCGAAGGGTGACGTTGGAGCCCAGGGCGCCAAGGGCGACATCGGCATCACCGGACCCCAGGGCATCCAGGGTGAGAAGGGCAATGCCGGTACGCCCGGAACCAACGGAATCGACGGCCTCAAGGGCGACACCGGATCCACCGGCCCGCAGGGTCTCAAGGGGGACACGGGCGTCGTCGGACCGAAGGGCGACACGGGCCTCAAGGGAGACACAGGAGCGGCCGGCGCCAAGGGCGACGTAGGACTGAAGGGTGACACCGGCGCTACCGGTGCCACGGGCTCTCAGGGCATTCCTGGGACCAACGGTACGAACGGAGCCAAGGGCGACACCGGTCTCACGGGGCCGAAGGGCGACACGGGCTCTACAGGTCTCACCGGCCCAACTGGAGCCAAGGGCGATACCGGACTCACGGGCGCGACCGGCGCCAAGGGCGACATGGGTGTCGTCGGCCAGACTGGGCTGAAGGGCGATACCGGATCTGTCGGACCGGCAGGGCCAACCGGGCTCACTGGATCACAGGGCACCCAGGGCATCCAAGGTCCGACCGGTGCGACGGGAGCCAAGGGCGACACCGGATCTCAGGGAATCCAGGGCTCAGCCGGCCCGACGGGCGCAGCAGGATCCCAGGGTATCCAGGGTCTGAAAGGCGATACCGGTGCCGTCGGTGCTGCAGGTGCTGTCGGTGCGAAGGGTGACCAGGGCATCCAGGGCGTTCAGGGCATCAAGGGTGACATCGGCCTTACCGGCCCGTCCGGCGCCACCGGATCAACCGGTGCCCAGGGGCTGAAGGGTGATACCGGAGCAACGGGCGCCACGGGAACTGCCGGCACTGCTGGAGCCACCGGCCCACAGGGCGCCAAGGGCGACACCGGTCTCCAGGGTATCCAGGGCGTCAAAGGCGACACCGGAGCCGTTGGTTCGGTCGGTCCAGCCGGCGCAACCGGGGCCAAGGGCGATACCGGCGCGGCTTCGACCGTCGCAGGACCGCAGGGTCTGAAGGGCGACACGGGCGCCACCGGAACGACGGGCGCTACCGGCCTCAAGGGTGACACGGGTGCTGCCGGCGCTACCGGTCCCCAGGGAATCCAGGGTGTTGCCGGAGCAGCCGGAGCCAAGGGAACGACCGGCGACACCGGAGCCAGGGGCCTTCAGGGCATCCAGGGCATCAAGGGCGACACTGGTCCTCAGGGCGCGCAGGGCAACACCGGAGCCACGCCTGACGTCTCGAACAAGGCCGACAGGGTTGGCACCAACGCCTTCACCGGATTCCATTCGATCCAGGACGCGACAGGATCCGAAATCAAAGGGCGCGGTGGAGCGACTTCCGGCCTCCAGGTCATAGGCGCAGGCAATTATACCGCCGCTGCGATGAGCTTCCACCGCCCAGGCGCTTTTGCGACCTGGTTCGGTCTCGATGTCGACAACCAGTTCAAGATCGGCGGGTGGTCGCACAGCGACACTTACCTGATGTGGAACCGGTACAACATCAATCCGCTCATCAACGTCCGGCTCGCCTACGCAGGCGATCTTGGCGCAGAGTGGAACGGAGGTGCGTACAACTTCGCTGAACCTTACCCTGGGGCTGTCGTTACGACCCTCTCCAATGGAGCCTTCACTCTGAATGGTCAGAAGATCACCATTACTCAGGGTGGTCGATGGAGATACCTCCAGACGCAGGACAGCTACGGAAATTGGTACACAGTGGGATACGCATGACATGAGCACCGACTACACGGTCATCGACCACGGTCGGTGGCTTTCATACGTCCCAGAACAATCGAGCGACGAGAATGGCGCACCGCTCGCCCCAGCGGGCGCCATTTTTTGCAAGCGCGAGAGCGATGGCATCGATTGGTACGCCTATTCCAGGAACCCAGAGACGTTCAAGCCAGGAAGCGTGAAGATCACGCTCTACGATGTCGGATCCGCGCTGCTCACCCAGCAGGTGTATTTCGATGCGAGCTTCGTGTTCCCACAGAACACGAGGCTGGTCGAGGTCGTCGGCTTTGCCGGCGAGAAACCGCACAATGAGTTTCAGAGAAAGTTCTTCGATCTCGAAACGATGACCTTCAACGAAGCCGTACCGACCCCGCCACAGAAGATCATCGCCAAGGCAGACATCTGGCGTCGAGCTACGGACGAGGAGGCTGATACCATCCTCTACATCCTATCTCAGCAGACGACCCGCAAGAGACGGATCTTCAACGACGCCACATACATCGATCACACAGACTCGATGTTCGCTGAGATGCTTCAGGCACTCACCGCAGCATTTGGTGAGGCCAGAGCCGTCGAGCTTCTCGCTCCGAGCGACATGCTCAGCGGCTGAAAACCCTCATCCAACAAGGCATAATCATGCAATGACCCGACCAACTGGAAGGCCACGCGGCAGGCCCCGTAAGGATGCCGAAGCTGAGGTTGAGGATGTCGGCAAGCTGAAGTGGAAGGACGTCCATGCCGCCCGAGAGGCGGAAGACGACGCCAAGCCGCAGACCAGCGAAGACTTCCTCACGGAGGCGCTGTCCAAGCCCGTCCGATACCGACCACCCTTCAAGCTCGATCCCGATGATCAGACCCTGCGTCTGATCGGCGAACTGGCGAAGCTCTTTGCGACCCAAGCGGAGATCGCTGGTGTCCTTGGCGTCAGCCGGGGCACTTTCATCGACTTCATGAACCGTCACGAGGAGGCGAGGCTCGTCTTCGACAACGGGATCCAGCACGCGAAGATCTCTCTGCGCCGCAAGCAGCTGGCTCTGGCCGACAAGAACGCGCCTGCGGGCATCTTCCTCGGCAAGAACTACCTCGGCCAGAAGGACGAGCACCACACCACAACCACCGTCAACACGCCGGCCGCCGAGCTTTCGGAAGCCGAGCTTTACGAGATCGCTATGCGCGACAGCCCGAAGCCCGTGAAGGTCAAGGGCGCGATGCAGTGAGCATGGGGTCTCCGAACGCGAGACCCCATCCACATGCAACTCGACACCAACGTAACCTCGAACGAGGCGGCGAGAGAGCTGCTGCGCCGAAAGAACGCGCGCAGCAGCCTCATCTCGTTCACCGACTACACCATGCCGAAATACTCGGCCGACCCGTTCCACCACATGATCGCCGAGCACCTCGAAGCGGTCGAGCGTGGCGAGATCAAGCGGCTGATGATCTTCGCGCCGCCGCAGCACGGCAAGTCCGAGCTGTCCACGCGCAGGTTCCCGGCATGGTATCTGGGCAAGAACCCAGACAAGGGCGTGATCTCGGCATCGTACAACGCCGACTTCGCTCGCGGCTTCGGCCGTAACGTCCGCGACATCATCCTCGACAAGCCCTACACCAACCTGTTCCCAGGTTCGGTCATCCGCGCCGACAACCGCTCGGCAGACGAGTGGGAGCTTGAAGCTGGCGGAAAATACTACTCGGTCGGTGTCGCTTCGGCCACCACGGGTAAGGGCGCCCACCTCTTTTTGATCGACGACCCGATCAAGGACCGCAAGGAAGCCGACTCGGTCGGCAAGCGTGAGGATCACTGGAACTGGTATCGAGACGTCGTCTTCACCCGTCTTCAGGAAGACGCAGCGGTCGTGATGACCCTGACGCGGTGGCACTTCGACGATCTCGCCGGCCGTGCCCTCGAACTGATGAACCAGGGCAAGGGTGAGCCTTGGACGATCCTGCGCCTGCCGGCGTTGGCCGTGCCGCGCCGCGACCCTGAGACCCGGATCCCGATCCTGCTCCCAGATGGCTCGGTGCCAGGCGATCCGCTCGGCCGGACCCCAGACCAGCCCCTGGCCCCCAGCCGCTTCAGCCTGAAGTCGCTGAAGGAGAAGCAGGAGGTCTCGGGCGAGCGCAGCTGGTCGGCGATGTACCAGCAGCAGCCGATGTCCGAAGAGGGCGGCATGTTCAAGACGAGCTGGTTCAAGCAGCTCGAAGGACCGCTCCCGCAGAAGCGCACCCGCGTTCGCGCCTGGGATCTTGGCGCCACCGTCGACGGCGACTTCACGGTCGGCGTCCTGATGAGCCGCGACGTCGATGGCATGTTCTACATCGAGAACATCATCCGCTTCCGTGGCACCCCCATGGAGGTCGAGCGCAAGATCGTTTCGACCGCAGCAGACGATGGCCGGTCGGTGCAGATCCGACTGCCTCAGGATCCTGGCCAGGCTGGTGTTCACCAGATCGGCAACCTGACGCGCAAGCTCGCCGGCTACCGGGTCAAGTCCGAGCGTCCGAGCGGCAAGAAGACCACCCGAGCCGAACCTTTCGCCGCACAGGTCGAAGCCGGAAACGTGCGCCTCGCCAACGGCTTCTGGCAGACGAACTTCCTCGAAGAAGCCTCAACATTCCCGCTCGGCCAGCACGACGATCAGATCGATGCCTGCGCCGACGCATTCAACGCCCTTCTTGGCCCGCGCCGAGCAGTCGTCCGTGACTGGTAACTTGCAGGAATACAAATCACATGGCTGGTAGTGCAAGCCCGAGCAGCGGTGGCGGCGGCGGGACCAAGAACCCGTCGGTCCGTTCGGCCGCCTCGCAGCAGATGCAGATCCGCTCGCAGATGATGCGGTCTGTCTACGGCGGCACCGAACTGATGCGCCTTCGCGAGAAGGATTTCCTCCCGCAGTACGACAAGGAGTCGAACAAGCGCTACGAGGCTCGGCTGCAGTCGACCTTCGCGCTGAACAAGCTCCGCGAGGCGGTGGACGCCGCATCGGCCAAGCCGTTCAAGACGGTTCTCACGCTGTCGAACTCGGATCCCGACCTCGATCTGCTGCTGAAGAACTGCGACCTGATGGGCAACCACATGCACATCTTCGGTCACACCTGGTTCAACGACGCGATGCTGATCGGCCAGAGCCACATTCTGGTCGACCACCCGACGACGATGAACCTGCCGAACCTCGGCGCCCAGAAGGCGGCCGGCGTGCGTCCGTTCTTCAAGATGATCAAGGACGACAACCTCCTGGCCGCTTACCAGGAGAACAACGGCGGCGTCATCCGCGTGAACCACGCCCGCATCGCCGATTATCGTGTGGGCCGCGCCGACGACTTCTCCGAGATCATCATCAACCAGATCTACGTCCTGGAGATCGAGCCCGGCGCCGAGGTCGGCGTCGTGCAGCTCTGGGAGCAGCCTGCAGCCTCGTCGGGCGGCGAGTGGACCTTGATGAGCGAGACGCCGCTCACCGTCCCTGAGGTGCCCCTGGTGACCTTGAACGCGGGTGAGAAGGAGGCGAACTTCGTCACCCGGCCCGTGTTCCTGGATCTCGCCTACAAGCAGATCGAGCACTGGATCTCCTCGTCCGATCAGCGCTCCATTCTGTCGGCCGGACGCTTCCCGATGCTCGCCGCTTCTGGTGTCGAGCTGGATCCTGACGACGACGAGGAAGGCTTCGCGATCGGCCCCTACAAGGTGCTGTACTCGCCGGACGCCGCCGGCCGTTGGTACTACGTCGAGCCGAAGGGCACTGCGATCGAGTCGGGGTTCAAAGACCTCGAAATGCTCGAAATGCAGATGAACATGATGGCCCTCAACCCGACGACGGCTACGGGCAACCAGTACGTCGCCAAGGACGAGCGCGACGTGCAGGAGACCCGAACCCACTCGGTGGTCCACGACCTGGCGCTTGCCTGTCGTGACGGCCTGAAGAAGGCGGTTCAGTTCGCTGGCGCCTGGACCGGCAAGGACTACTCGAACGTCCTGGTCAACATGAACGCCGACTTCACCAACACCGCCGACAAGATGGCCCAGATCACCTTGCTGCTCAGCGCCTACGAGAAGCGTGGCATCTCGCGTGAGACATTCCTCTCCGAGTCGCGCAACCTCGACTTCCTGTCGGACGACTTCGATCCGGTCGCCGAGCTGGCTCGAATGGCTGCGGTGGACGCAGTCGAGAAGGGAGCCTCACCCGAGGCCAACATCACGCCGACGTCGAGCAACATCGTTCGGCCCCCTGCCGTCGACTTCCCAGGTGGCGGCACTCGACCGAAGCCACAGATTTGACGCAAGGCTTGCAGGAACGCAAACGGGGAGAGTGGATTATCCGGCCATGACCGTGCAATTCACCCTCTCCGCGAGCGCCTACCGCTGCGATCCCTGCACCCGCCGGCAAGGCACTGTCGTGTCCGAGCTGGTGCGGATGATCAAAGCGCCAGCCCTCCTCAACGGCGAGCTGGTCGGCGACGAGCACTGGGGCTGTCCGATTTGCCTTGAGCCGAAGTTTCCGGTGAAGAAACCCCGCAAGCCGCGCTCGAAGTGACCCTGATGACCCGAACCCTGATCGTGCCTCTCGTCGCCATCCTGTCTCTCGCTGCATGCAGTGAGAAGCCGGTGGCCGGGACGGTGTCCAAGAACATCATCGCCTGCAGCATGCTTCAGGATTTCCGCGACCTGAAGACGATGCACAACCGAGGTGAGGAAGGCGACTTCCAGCGCACAGGCGCGAACAAGATGGCGTCGGGCGCGTGCAAGCGATACCTCGCCGGCACAGACGTGCTGATCGACCAGGAAAAGACCGTCGACAACAGCCACTACGCTTGCTTTCGCGTAGAGGAGGAGAAGGCTTGTTACTGGTCTGAACTGCTCTGAGGGGAGGGGGGTTGACATCCACCTGGGGGGTGTGCTAAGGAACTGTCACACTGCAAAAACTCCATCAACAGGCAGGCAGGAATGCAAACGGATCTTCCCGTTGCGCCGCCGAGCTGGGCGATCCCAGGCTTCGGTCGGATCGCAGACGAGCCTGTTCCTCAGTGGATCCTCGATCGGATGATCGACGGAAGCATGCGGGTCAACAGCTTCGGCGGTTTCGACATGACCGCCAACAACGACATTCGATCCTCGGGGGCTGGCGACATCGTCATGCTGCTGGATGACGGGATCGAGTTCTTCACGCCGACCAGCCAGCCTGGTTGGTGACTGCGGAAGGGTGGCCGAGAGGTAAGGCGCCGTCTTGCTAGGACGGTGAGCCCGAAAGGGTGCCGGGGTTCGATCCCTCGTCCTTCCGCCACGGAGCGCGCTGCGAGAGTGGCTTGCAATCGGTCTCGAAAACCGAGGGGACCGAAAGGTTCGGGGTTCGAACCCTCAGTGCTCCGCCAAGTTTGACGCAATCGTTGAAGGCAGACCAGTGGATGGTCTCCTCAGATCGGCTGGATCATGTTCTCTGGCGAGAGACATGCGAGTAGCCATCAGGAGCTGGTTCGATACCAGTGCCGGATACCAAGATGCAACCGAGAGCAAGATCCCGTCCGAGAGGACAAGCGTGACGCCCCAGGTTAGGCCGCTACGGTGGTACTATGGTCGGATGAAGTAGCGTGGATCCGAGGGTAGGTGCCGTCCCCCGCAAAGGGACGTGGTTTTTTGGGTGGTTCCATTGAAAAACCACCCTCCAAGTTTCGCCCGAATGGGTGATGTTCCGAGATCGTCTAACCGGCAGGACGCCAGGCTCTGAACCTGGAAGATGAGGTTCGAACCCTTGTCTCGGAGCCAAGAGAAGCGCCCGCTGAGGCGCGTAGACGGGCTGCGTAAGCGCCCGCACCTGAGGATGCCTGCAGCACCGGTAACGGTGTCTGTTGGCCGGATAAGCCAGCATGCCGGCCGCTATGAGACGACGACTTCTGGATTGGTCGTCTCCATCCTCTTTTTCCGTGGGCTGGGCACGAGTGAGCCCCACCGTCTGTAGAACGGACGCCTTAGGCTGTGAGGGTGCAAATTCCTTCACCACGGACCAGTTTCAGTTTGGATCTGTAGCTCAGCTGGTAGAGCTTCCGATTGAAGATCGGAGAGTCGAAGGTTCGAGTCCTTCTGGATCCACCAAGATGTTGGAAGGTAGCTCAGTCGGTAGAGCAGCGTCCTGTTAAGACGACGGTCACAGGTTCGAGCCCTGTCCCTCCAGCCAATTCAATTCCAGTTTCGGTGTGTAGCTCAGCCTGGCCAGAGTTCTCGTTTTGGAAACGAGATGTCGTAGGTTCAAATCCTCCCACACCGACCAAGTCCGCGCGATTGGTGAAAATGGCAGCCACACCGTCCTCAGAAGGCGGCGCTTCGGCATGAAGGTTCAAGTCCTTCATCGCGCACCAAAGTTCACGTCAGCCAGAAGGATGGCCAATGTCCACCGTCACCGTTGCCGTCCAGAAGATCAACATGACCGAGGTCACGAAGATCATCGTCAGCGACATCGTCCAGGACGGCACCGACTTCGTTCGTGCCATCCGCTACTACGGCAATGAGACCGACACCAACGGGCTCGTGCTGCTCCTCGAAACCCTCTCCCGTTCGGTGAACCGGTCCGATCTCGTGATCGCGACGCCGATCCAGGGTTTCTGATCCACAACCATCGCGCTCCCAGCTCATCCCTGGTCGAGCGTGATCGGACGGTCCCAGCCTGCATCCGACCCCCAGACAGGCAGGGATAATCAAGAGCGCAACGCACCTGCGCCACCGTCAATCGAATCCCCGAATTCACGGGGGTGTCTGGTCCAGAGCGGGATGCTTCGGGCCTTTATCTAACACAGAGGGGCGGGATGCCCCGCATCATCCGGGATGGATTATGCTACACGCAGTAGTTTCCGACATCAACACGGTCGCCGAGCCGTTTCGCACTGCCTACGCTGAGAAGAACGGGAAGTTCCACCTCAACGTGACCGCAGCCGAGGGCTTTGCACTCGAAAACGTCACTGGTCTCAAGAACGCCCTCGACGGTGAGCGCAACTCGCGCGAGCAGCTCGAAGGCAAACTTCGCACCTACGACGGACTCGACCCCACCGCCGCCCGCAACGCTGTCGCCGCTGCCTCGCAGTACGGTGAGATCACGCCGGAGGCGGCCAAGCACGCTGTCGCAGAAGTTGCCCGCCTCACCGCGATCGACCCGGCCAAGGAAGCCGACAAGATCGTGACCGAGAAGGTGGCTGCTGCCAAGCGCGGCATGGAAGGGGCCTTCGCGCAGAAGGAGACCGAGTACAAGACCCAGCTCGAAACCGTCACCGGTCAGAACGAGGGTCTGAAGGGACAGCTGCGCGGCCTCCTCGTCACCAACCAGATCAAGGCCGAACTCTCCAAGCTGAACCCCGTCGAGGGCGTCGATGACGCTGTCGAACTCCTCGCCGAGCGGTCGATCCGCACGGTGGAGAAGGACGGTAAGTTCGAAGTTCAGGTCGTCGATGCCGCCGGCAACGTTCGGCACAAGCTCGACGGCTCCACCCTCGTTCCGCTCTCCGTCTCGGACCTCATGTCCGAAATCAAGGAGCAGCGCCCAGGCCTCTTCCGGGCCGAGAACAAGGGTGGCGTCGGCATCACCCCCGGCAACGGCGTTCCGCGCAGCGGCGTCCAGAACCCGTGGGCGAAAGACACCTTCAACCGGACCCAGCAGGCTCTGCTGACCAACACCAACCCAACCCTGGCCAAGCAGCTGAAAGCACAGGCGGGCGTCGCATAAGGCGGCGCTTGCAAGAATGCAAGCACTAAGGCCGTAATCAAGAAGAACAAGAAAAATGGCCGAAACCAAGCTCGCGGACATGATCGTCCCGACCGAGTTCAATGACTACGTCACGGAACTCACCACGAAGAAGTCCCGCCTCTTCCAGTCGGGCATCATCACCGACCTCACCTCCGTGATCGACGACCAGATCGCCGGCACCACGGTCAACATGCCGTTCTTCAACGACCTCGACTCCGAGGACGCTGAGGTCGTGCTCGACGACACCAAGAACCTGACCGTCAGCGGCACGTCCGTCAGTCAGGACGTGGCCGTCAAGCTGCTGCGCGGCAAGGCCTTCGGCGCGACCGACCTCGCGGCCGACCTCTCGGGCGCGGATCCGCTCACGCTGATCCAGAACCGCTTCGCCAACTGGTGGGCCATCCGCGATCAGAAGTCGCTTCTGGCGACCCTGAACGGCGCGATGTTCTCGGCCGGCATGGAAGACAACGTCTTCGACATCTCCGGTCTGGCCGGCGATGCCGCGAACTTCGACGCCGACTCGTTCATCGACGCGGTGTTCAAGCTCGGCGACGAGGCTGGTTCGCTGTCGGCGATGACCGTCCACTCCCAGGGCATGAAGGCCATGGTGAAGGCGGATCTCATCGACTACCAGATGGACAGCCAGGG
This sequence comes from Methylobacterium sp. WL120, assembly GCF_008039465.1. Lineage (NCBI taxonomy): Bacteria > Pseudomonadati > Pseudomonadota > Alphaproteobacteria > Hyphomicrobiales > Methylobacteriaceae > Methylobacterium > Methylobacterium sp. WL120. Next base: position 19,833 of record NZ_VRUT01000030.1, read on the forward strand.
CAAGCTCACCGTACCGACGTACATGGGCAAGCAGGTGATCGAGGACGACTCGATGCCTGTCACCGGCACCGGCGCCGATCGCGTGTTCACCTCCTACATCTTCGGCCAGGGCGCCATCGCTTTCGGCACCAAGGCTCCGAAGGTTCCCGTCGAGGTCGAGCGCCAGGCGCTGGTCGGCATGGGCGAGGAGTACATCGTCAACCGCAAGCAGTGGGTGCTCCACCCGCGCGGCATCAAGTGGCAGGGTTCGTCGGCTGGTCCGACCCCGACCAACGTCGAGCTGGCCAACCCGGCCAACTGGAAGCGGGTCTACGATCCGAAGCACATCCGCATCGTCGCCTTCCGCCACAAGATCGCCGCCTGATCGCTTGCAGTAATGCAAGTGGTTTGACGATCTGAGCAAATGGCCCTCGTGCAATCCGCACGGGGGCCACTTTCAACGAAGGACAATCGCATGAGCTTCCCCACTGGTTACCGCGCCCGAGAGCGCGCGGCGAAGGAGCGGTCGACCAAGCGTCTTGTGTCCGAAGAGGTCCGCGCAGCTCGTGCTGGCGTCCTCCTGGATGCAGCCGCTGCCGCCGCAGAATTCCACGCCGACCCCGGCGTCTCCACCCTGATCGGTCAGGTCGCTCCCCCACCGGATACGAAGGGCATTGCGCTCTCGGTCGACGGTGAGCTGACGAAGCCGCTCAACACCCACTACGAGTACGACGGCGAGCCCGTCCGCACGGTCGATGGCCTGGAGCTGGATCCCCAGCCGAAGCACAACGACATCCTGGCCTCCCTGCCTCCGACCAACGACAAGGAGACGGGCGATCAGCTCGCAGAGCAGATCGCAGCCCTGACCGACGGCGCCCCGGTGCCCGATACGGTCACGGGTGAGGACGCCACCGTGTCGGCAGAGGTTGCCAAGGATCTGGGCGACAACGTCTCCCACGAGCCGAAGGAGCCGGATCCGGCTGTGACCTCGGCTGCGGCCGAGCCCGAGCCGACCACGCAGCAGCTCGACGTGAAGACCCACAAGGTCAAGCCGCGCGGCGCAACCAAGTAAGGCAACCCCTCCATGGCCTTCTACGCTCAGTCCTCGGACATCAGCGCCCTTTACGGCGAAGCCCTCCTCATTCGGGTCTCTGACCAGAACAAGGATCGACAGGCAGATCCAGAGGTGATCGAAGCAGGCCTGGAGGCGGCTGACGACGTCGTCAACGCCTTCCTCTCGGCACAGTACACCGTTCCGCTGGCTTACGTCAGCGGTTCGGTGCGCAAGTGCGCCATCGACATCGCCGTCTACACCATGGCGATGGGCCGGTCAGAGCGGACCGAAGAGATGCGTCTTCGCTACGAGGATGCCATCGCGCTCCTGAAGATGATGGCGGCCGGCAAGATCGGCCTCGGACTTCCGCCGGTCGACACCAACGGTGACGGCGTGCCGGACAGCGATCCGAACCGCAAGCGGAAGGGGCGGATGCTCGACATCTCCCGCGCATAACGCATGGCGGTTGGCATCGACTTCACCCTGACCCAGTCAGACCTCCGGCGGCTCTCGAAGCGGCTCGAAGGCCTGATCTCGAAGGCGAAGAACCTCTCGCCCTTCTTCGACGACTCTGCGGCCTACATGGTCAACGTCGTCCAGAACCGAATTTACCGCACCAAGCGCGGGCCGGACGGCCAGAAGTGGCCGAAGCTCTCGCAGACAACGATCGACATCAAGGGGAGCAGCGGGATCCTCTACCAGACCGGCGAACTCGGCCGGTCGGTCCATGTCGACAGCCAAGACCGCAGCGGTTTCATCATCGTCGCCGACGCGCCCTACGCAGGGTACATGCAGAACGGCGTGAAGAAGACCGGCGGATTCATCAAGAACAAGGTCGTCCCGGCCCGTCCGTTCATGGGCATCTCTGAGCGCAACATCAAAGTGATCTCGAAGATGCTCAAGGACCACATGGCCGGCAAGACCGGATCCAGCATGGTCACAGGCGCAGGAGGGTTCGAATGAGCAAGATCGTCGAATTCCGCCAGCGCATCATCGACGAGATCCGCGAGAAGCTCCCGGAACTCAACCACGTCGACTGGTATGACGGCCTCTTCGATGAGGACGACGTGAAGGAGTGGGGCGAAGCCGCCCCCTCGGCCTACATCTCCCTGCTGAGGACCGGGACGCACCCGCACTCGACCGGTGAGATGCTGGTCGACCTCAACGTCGTCGTCGCAGTGGTCACCCAGGACCATCAGTTCGCCCGAGAGGCGGATGAGATGAACTGGGAGCTGATCGAGAAGATCGCCATCCTGGCCAAGGACAACAAATTCGGTGATCCGAACGCCGGCCCCGGCGAGAACGTCGACTTCAAGCGCATGCGTCACCCCGACCTTCGCCGCGAAGCCGTCGCCATCGGGATCGTCGAGTGGACCACCAACGTCACCATCGGCGTCAACCGCTCGCGGCTCCGGGAAGAGATCCTGGGTACAGACGGCAACCCGATCACATTCCCGCAGATCCTGACCGGTCGATCCACGCTACGCGGCGAGGCCCCGACGGTGGTCTCGTTCGAGGATGAGCGATGAGACAGCTCCTCGCCATGCAGCGCCAGATCCAGGACATGGAGCGTCAGCTTCAGAACCTAGATCGCAAGGGCAAGGTCACGGCGGTCAAGTTCGATAAGGAAAAGAAGCGCTGGTACGCCAAGATGCGCGAAGGCGAAGAGGGCACGAAGACTGCCTTCGAGACGGGGTGGCAACCTTGGGAGACCCACGCCAACGGCGCGGTGAAGATCTCGAACCCGCCTCGCGTCGGCCAGCTCGTCAAGCTCAACTCGCCGAACGGCCAGCCGGAACTCGGCTCGCTGGCGCCGTACCACAACGATCCCGACAACCCGTCTCCTCACGATAAGGAAGACGAGTTCTTCATGCGGATCGAGAAGCCGGGCAAGGACGGCAAGCCCGGATCCGACAAGAACAAGATCCTGAATGTCCATTACACGCAGGACGGCTCGACGGTCTCCATCGGAGACACGACGCACGGCCTGACGAAGGACAGCCAGTCGGTCAAGACCAAGAACAACTCCACCGACACCGAGAACCACAGCGTCAAGGCTTCGAAGACACACTCGACCGAGGCCGGCGAGCGAACGGTGAAGGCGTCGAAAACCACCATCACATCCGACACCTACGCCCTCGGCGGAAAGGTGCTGATCAACTCCTGAGGTGACCATGGCCGGCTTCATCACGATGGCGCAGGCCATCATGGGCGCAACCGGCGGCGTACCGGTCCAGCCGGCCGGTGCCAAGACGATCATCGAGAAGCTCCGCGCCGCCAAGAGCATGATGCCGGGCGACATGGGCGGGATGCTCAGCAAGATCATGAAGGACGGCCCAGGAGCCATCCTGCAGAACCCCATGGCGGGCCTCCAGGACATCATGGGCGGCCAGATCGGCTCGATCGTCGGGAAGGTCGCTGGAATGTCCGAAGGCGGCATGGGCGGGCTCCTGAACTCCCTGACGGGGGCAGGGGGCCTGACCCAGGCCCTCGGCAAGTTCTTGGGCGCCACGAACATGCTCTCCGGCCTCAGTTCTCCGGGGGCAGGGCAGTTCGGCCTGATGGATGCGATTGGTCACACGAACGTCACGAGCATGCTCGGCAGCGCCCTCCCGGCCGAGCTGAGCATCAACACCGCGATGGCGCCGATCCTGATGGACCAGGCGATGTCGACGATGAACGCGCGCCTCGCCACGGTGGAGCGCGGAATCACCTCCGGTTCGATGGGTGAAGACATGGCCATCGCCACAGTCAACGGCATCACCTCCGAGCTGACGAACGCGGTCGATGCCAGCAACAACGCCTTCGCCACCGTGCAGGGCAGGGTGGTCGAGATCGCCCAGTTTTCCGCCCTGGTTTCGATGATCGCATCGGGACCGGACGAACTCAAAGTCATCGCCAACCTCCTGATCCAGGACCAGCACAAGGCTGAGATCCAGGAGGCCATGGACGAACAGATCCGCCGCTGAGCGGCAGAAGGAACGCATCATGTCGAAGATCAAGAACTACGAGACGACCGAAGTGTTCTCGCGCGCTGGTGTCCAGCTCGACGTCGGCACCCGCCTCACGCTTCACGACAACGAGGCGAAGTACCTCCTGCCGTACCTGCGCGAGCTGAACTCGCAGAAGGTGGCGGATGCCGCCGAGCAGGCCGAGCCGCAGTCCGACGAGGTAACGCTGGATCCGCGCGCCGAGGCTCTCCTGCCGCTCATCGATCGCCGCGCCACGACCCGTCCGAAGGTCTGATCATGGCACTCGGGGTCGAGCCCATCGTCGATGTCGACCGGGATACCGGCGAACTGATCCAGGGCTGGCCCCGGTGCAAGCAGAGCATCATCACGATCCTGACCACGCGGCTTCGGACGCGGATCATGCGGCTGTGGTGGGGCTCTGAGTTCCTGAACGCCCAGGACAAGCCCAACAACAACCTCACCTACGCGATGTCGATCCAGGCGGCGCTCGACGCCATCGACCTCTACGAGCCGGAGTTCCTGATTGGCCGCGTGCTGCTCGGCGGCGACGCGGTCGGCGGTGAGGCCGAGATCACGATCGAGGGTGAGTACACGCCGGACAAGACGTCTCGCGCCATCACCGTCACGATGTGAAACTTGCAAGCATGCAAACGTAGGGGGAGGGGCTTTGCCTTATTACGAGAACCCCAGCCTCTACATCGACTTCTCCCGGCTCGCACCTCCACAGGTCGTCGAAGAGATCGACTACGAGAAGCTGGTCACGATCTACCAGAACCAGGTCGTTCTGAAGCAGCCGCTACTGAAGCGCGCCGTCCGTCTGGAGCAGTCGCCGACCAACGTCATCCTGGAAGCCGAAGCCTACGGCGAGATGATCGTCCGAGCGCGGATCAACGCCGCCGCACGCGCGGTGATGCTGCCGTTCGCCAAGGGCACGGACCTCGACAACCTGGCCGCCTTCTACAACGTCTACCGGGACACGATCCCGGCCGACCCGGTCACCGGGCGGCTGGCGGCCCCCGAAGACGACACCCGATTTCGCCGCCGCGTCCAGCTTGCCCCTGAGGCGTTCTCGACCGCCGGCAGCGCAGGCGCCTACATCTTCCACGCCCTGACGGCAGACCCGACCATCCGGGACGTCTCGGTCAAGAAGATCAACGATCGCGCCGGTATCAAGGTCTCGGTGATGAACTCGGGCAACGACCCGAAGCCCACCGACGCCCAGCTGCTGGCCGTCACCAAGAAGCTCTTCTCGCCCGCCATCAAGCCGCTCACCGACGTGGTCAGCGTTGCCCCGGTGGGCGTCCACTACGTCACCCTCGACGCCACGGTGAACCTCTACCCCGGCCCAGACAGCTCGCTGGTCTCGGCCGACATCACCAAGGCGCTCCAGGCCCTTCGCAACCGCATCGCACTCACCGGCCGCGACCTGACCTACTCGGCGCTCTACTCGGCGCTGAACCAGGAGGGTGTGCAGGAGGTCAAGATCAATTCCCCGAACGGGACGATCGAGGCCGCCGACGACGAGTGTGTGTGGATCCAGTCAGCGAACGTCCAGATCTCCAGCATCCGTAGGGAGTAAACGATGGAGTTTGCTCCTCGGCTGATGGAACATCAGCTGCCCAACAACGCCACCAACTACGAGCGGGTTCTCGCCAGTCAGGTCGAGCGCCTGCTCGAACTCGACACCGACCGCATCAAGCACCTCTGGGATCCCTGGAAGTGCCACATCGACGATCTGCCTTACCTCGCGTGGAGCATGTCGGTCGATCTGTGGAACGACAAGTGGGACGAGACCAAGAAGCGCCAAGTCGTTGCCGACTCCCTTGCCCTTCACCGACTGAAGGGTACGGAGGAGGGCATCCGCCGGCACATCGCGGTCGTTGGATCCAAGCTGCTCCGAACGGTCGCGCCGCCAGCCCGAGGTTACTACACCCCGGTGATGACGGATGCCGGCCGCAAGAAGTGGCTTGAGGATCTGCCTCAGATCAGGATCTACCCGTTCCTGACCAAGCGGAATGCACCGAAGAAGCGCGCGTTCTACCGTGGCCCAGCCGGAAGCCAGGCGTTCCTCAAGAGCGCCGAACTCGGTGTCGATGCCTTCTTCCAGGCAAGCGACGGCTCGAAGAATTACGGCCGGCGGGCGACGTTCTACGATCGCGGCGTCGAGATCCCAGCGCAGTACGAAGTGCTGCAGGAAGATGGTGGGGCCATTGCCGAGCGGGTCGCGATCCGCCGGATGGGTCGCAGGCGCAACTTCTACGGCACCTCGTTCTTCGACCACGCTTTCTACCAGGCGTCGGACGCAGAGGACAACATCATCTCGGTTCGTCTGAGCGAAGCAGCCTCTCGGCAGTACGCTTCCTTCTCAGGATCCAAGGTCACAGACGTTCGGCCGGAGAGGATCTACCAGGGGCGGATCGCCCCGGTTGGTCGTCGCTTTTACGGTCGACGGAAGGGCTTCTACCTCTCGACCTTCGCACCCAACCTGATCTTCGATCGGATCACGATCCTCGACAAGACGCGGCTGGGCGAGCGCAAGAAGGTTCGCTCGTTCTGGGGTCACACCCGGTACGGCATCAAGCCCTTCACCGCCGAACTGCTGGTCGAGGTGCCGATCGTGCGCTCGAAGCCGCGCATGGGCACATACATTCGCGGGTTCTGGAAGAAGGCTGACCTCAGCAAGCTCCAGCACACGATGGAGGCCATTCGGACCTCCAAGAGCTTCCGCGACACAATCCTCGTCGACACCCAGGTCCATCGAATGGTCCGGCTGCGCGACGTCCCCAAACTTGGAACATTCAAGCTCGGCGAAGTCCGAAGGCTTGCGTAGAAGGTCTACACCACATGGAGAACCGGGTCGTTTTTTACGAAGGGATGGATGTTGATCCAGAGGATCACAACAACCTTCAGGCCTACGCTCAGGACGCGCTCGACCATGTCGTCGCCGACACCCTGACCACGGCCCAGCGCTACGCTGGGTTCCTCGTCTCGAAGACCGCCATCACCTCGGTGACGGTGGCTGGCGGCCGGCTCTACTCCGGCGGCAAGCGCTTCGGCAAGCCGGCCATCACGGTCCAGGACTTCATCACCTCGCTTCCGATCGCCGGCAAGAAGATCGTCTCCGTCGTGGTCTGGGGCCAGGAGGTCGACACCAACCAGACGCCTCGCGAGTTCCTTCTGAACGAGGAGACTGGCGCCTCCGAGCCGCGCTCGGTCGCCATGACCAAGGCTCGCATCGCCAACGTCCAGTTCGCGTCCGGCACCGAGGCTCCCGACCCGACCCCGCCGATCATCGACGTCGGTTACACCCGCGTCGCCAACATCACCCTCTCGACCACGGGCGTCGAGAAGATCGAGATGATCGTCGCCAACTCGGTCGAGAACCTCGACTACATCGGCGATCGTACCGACTCGCTAGAGCTGTTCGAGGCCGAGGCCAAGCCGAAGATCTCGACCCTGTCGTCGGATCTCGCCAAGCTCGCCAACCAGCTCAAGGCCACCGCCTCTCAGGGTCTCCTGGAGCGGATGCTGCAGCGTCTCGCCGTGATCGAGTTCAAGGACCAGATCCCGCAGAACGCCGTCGACTCCTACGCCGACTACTTCCTTGGCCAGCAGTACGTGAACCTCACGCACCCACTGAGCCACTGCAAGGTCGGCGAGGGCGTTCGCTTCCCCGACTACAACGCCACGGACTCCCAGCTCCAGATCTTCGACCCTCTGAACCCGAAGGTCATGATCAAGGGCGGCGTCATGTTCCCGGCCTACGATCGGCAGATCTGGCAGGCCAACAACCGCTACGCCTCCGAGGCGCAGGTTGCTGGCTACTCGTACCAGTCCTTCCAGATGGTCGAAAAGACCATGTCTCGCCAGCGGGTTCGCTACGGCTCGGAGTTCACGGTCTGCACGAACAACGCCTTCTGGGCGACCGGCACCTACGACTACTTCACCCAGACGTTCAAGCGCGGCGACGAGACGTTCAAGGTCTCGGATCCGCTCGTGATCGACAACCAGGTGATCAACTTCGACGCCGCCGGCAACGCGATCAACCACTCGTACCTGCGTCTCAAGCAGATCTTCGTCGACTCGGTCGACGAGCCGTACTGGGACAAGGTCACGATCCCGCACACCGTCAACGGCGCCCAGGTGGCCGAGACCTTCCTTCAGGGCCAGGACATCTGGCTCGACGCGGTCGGCCTCTACTTCACCCGACTCGCCAACGCCGGTTCGATGACGGTGTCGATCTGTGAGGTCACGAAGTTCGGCACCCCGAACCTGAACTCGATCATCAGTCACACGACGCTGGAGCGTGACAAGATGCAGCTCTACCCGGCCGAGACCGTCGTTGGTCTTCAGCCGGTGTTCCTCCAGGCCGGCAAGCGCTACGCCATCCTGCTGACCACGGCGGCCGATCACTGGGTCGGCATGACCGCAGGTGAGGACTTCACGAGCGGAACCTTCTTCTACGTCCTCGACGGAGCCTACGCACAGGGCGACGGCACGCGCGACCTGATGTTCAACCTCTACCGGGCGAAGTTCCGGCAGAACCGCACCGTCATCGAGTTCTCGTCGCTCAGCCTGGCTGGCGGCATGCTCTCGATCGACATCAACGCGGACGTCATCGCGCCCGGCTCGACGCAGCTGACCTACGAGATCCAGCCGCAGGGATCGGGTACGTGGTACAACCTGCTCGACGTGAACAACTACGTTCTCGGCAAGGGTGGATCGATCCCGGTTCTGAGCGGCTTCCGAGCCGTCATGGCCGGCACGGTCGACATGATGCCGGTGGTCAAGATCTCCGGCTCGTCCGTTCGTGTCTCGCGGCCCGACGTGACGCGCACCGAGATCTCGCAGCCGTTCACGCTGCCTGCCGCCTCGGCGTCCATCCACGTCATCGAGCGCTACGAGGGCATCGATACCAACCACCACTTCGCTGGTGTCCGTCTTCGGACGGGCGCGGGCTACAACACGGTGGTCAACCCTTCTGCTTCGACGCAGGAGACCGGTGTCGACGAACTCGGCCAGAAGTGGATCGAGCGTCACTACGTCTTCGGCCTTGGCGCCGCCGTCGCGTCATACGTCGTCCAGCACGACGCCACGACCGACACGCCGCTGATCACGTTCCACACCGCGTGGATGAAAACCTACGGCCTGTAACAGGCAAGAATGCAAGGATCCATGCAAATGGCAGACAAGAGCAAGTCGATCTCGGGGGCCGAAAAGGCCCCCGAGCCGGTCGAGGACGGCAAGACGCCGATGTTCAAGGTGAAGCTGAACAAGGTCGTGCGCCTGCACGGCATGGACTTCAAGCCAAACCAGAGCGTCTGGGTCGATCAGGCCACCCTCGACGCGATGGGAGACGCCGTCGACGATGCCAAGCCGGTTTGATCTTCCTCCCGACCTCGACATCGCCGTCGACGAGGATTTCAGCAAAGACCGCCTGGACCGGGCATTCGCCTACATCATTCAGCGTCTGCTGATCCTCGACAGCTTCCGTCCGTCATACGACGAGCAGCTCGGCATCCTTCGAGAGACCGGTCTCCTCCGGCTCAACGAAGCGATCCAGCCGATCTACGAACGCCTCGCAGGCATCGGCCAGATCGGCGTCATCTTTTCCGCGACCTCTCTGTCGCCATCATCGATCTCGACGGGGCTCAAGAGCTTCGTCGTCGGCGATGTCGACAGGGACCGTTTCGCGGCTGCGGCATACCTCAGCGCCCACGACCTGAACGTCCCAGAAAACTCCATGTACGGCTCGCTCCAGTCCTACGACAGGGCGACCGGAACGGTGGTGATCCTGGTCGATCAGTACCTGGGCGAAGAGGGTGCAACAGGATCCGAGTGGCGTCTCTCGGCTTCTGCCCCTCCGAACCAGCTGACGACAGCCCACCAGGTCGGTGCGTACACGCAGGGCGAAACCCGAGACCTTCTGTCTGCTCTGGAAGGCAATCTCTCGAACGCCGTTTCGCTGAAGGCTGAAAAGCTCTCGCCGATCCTCACCGGCACGCCGCGCGCACCAACCGCATCGGCCGGGTTGAGCACGGATCAGATCGCCACCACGGCCTTCGTCACCTCTGCCGTCGCAGTCCTGAAGAACTTCATCTCGAACGGTGCCGGTGATGCACTCGACCAGTTCAACGAGCTGGCCAACGCCATCGGCAACGATCCGAACTTCGCCGGCACGATGCTGGCGGGTCTCGCCAATCGCGTCCGGTTCGACACCAGCCAGGGCCTGACGGCTCCGCAGAAGGCCCAGGCCATCGCCAACATCGGCGCCCAGGCCAATCTTGGGTTCACCCCTGTCCAGCAGGGCGGTGGAAACGGCCAGGGGGTAAACAAGATCTACCTGGGCTGGGATGGCGGAAGCCTGAAGGTTCAGGTCGACGGTGCGGACCAGGGCAAGATCTGGACAGCCGGAAATGCCCCTCTCGGGTTCACGCCGAACAACTTCTACCAGAAGCTCCCAAGCGGTCTGATCGTTCAGGGCGGCATCTACGACAACCAGACTGCGGCCGACTTCTACATAGGCTTTCCGATCTCGTTTCCGACCGGAGTGCTTGGCGCCTCGGCGACCGCGGAGTCCCCAATCGATAGCACCATCGCTGAAGTCGTGACGCTGAGCGAGATCGAGAAGAACGGCATGGCCTTCCGCCGCCGCCGCATCTCGGCCGGCGGGATGGCTACGTCGGTCACCCGTGGCCGATACCTCGTATTCGGCACCTGAGGAGGTGACATGAAGTATGCACTCTTCAGTGATCCTGGAATGCCGATCGGGTTTTACTCGATCGACATCCACGGTCCTTTCAACATCGATGGCAAGAGGAACCCGGCCTATCCTTCTGGAGTGGTCGAGATCACAGACGACGTCTGGCAGGACTTCCTGAACAACCAGGGTCGTCGCCGTTGGAACGGAAAGACCATCGAGGTCTACACGCCTCCGGTCACTCCACCACCGATCCCGAAGACGATCACCGACCGCCAGTTCTTCGCTCAGCTCGCGCTGGACGGAGTCATCACCTTCGATGAGGCGGAAGCGACTTCGGACGGCACGATGCCGAAGCTCCTGACCGACATTCTCGATCAGATCCCCGACGCCAAGCAGCGCTTCCTTGCGCGGATGCTTGCCAAGAACGCGACCTCCTACGACCGCGACCAGGATCTGGTCGTCTACGTCGCCGGCTTCCTCAAGTGGGATGCCGCACGTCTCGACAAGCTCTGGTCCGACGCCTCCAAGCTCTGACCTTCAGCCCCCACCGACATTTTCCGAAGAGCCGCCCCGAAAGGGCGGCTTTTTCTGTTTCAGGAGCCCACCAAAGTGGCAGTCAACTACCTTCACGGCCTGGAGACCATCGAACTCAACGATGGCCTGCGCCCGGTCCAGACGATCAAGTCCTCGGTCATCGGCATCGTCGGCACCGCGCCGGACGCCGATCCGGCCCTCTTCCCCCTCAATACGCCGGTCGCGCTCTTCGCGGATCCGATCAAGGCGAACAAGCTCGGCGCCGGCGGCACCCTGCGTGACTCGGTCAACGCAGTCTACAGCCAGGGCAGCGCCACCGTCGTGGTCATCCGCGTCACCGAGGGTGCAGACCTCGCTCATACCTGGGCGAACGTGGTCGGCACCGTGGTCGCGAAGACCGGCGCCTGGGCTCTGCTCAAGGCCCGCCCGATGCTTCGGCTCATCCCGAAGATCCTCATCGCCCCCGGCCTGACCGGCGCGCGTCCGTCCAACGGCATCGTCTCGGCGAACGTCGGCAACGGCGGCGCTGGTTACGACCAGCTCACCAAGGTGGTCTTCGATGCGGCTCCCGCCGCCGGCCGGACCGCTGAGGGTGTGGTCCAGGTGGTTGGTGGCGAGGTCACCGGCCTGACGATCACCGATCCGGGCTTCGGCTACACCGCTGCTCCGACGGCCACCATCGTCGGCGCTGGCGCTGGCGCCACCGTCACCACGACCCTGGGCACCGTCGCCAACCCGGTCGGCAAGGTGCTGGAGGCTCTGGCCGTGCGTCTGCGCGCCGTCGCCTTCGTCGATGGCCCCGGCACGACCTACGAAGCCGCCATCTCGGCCCGCTCGGACTTCGGTTCGCAGCGCGTGATGGTGATCGACCCCGGCGTGCTCGTCTACGACACGGCGGCTGCGGCCTACGTCAACCGCCCGGCCTCCGGCTACGCGGCTGGCATCCAGGCCCGCGTCGATAAGGAGAAGGGCTTCTGGTACTCGTTCTCGAACGAGGAGATCCTGAACATCGGTGGTCCGACCCGCGCGGTCGACTTCATGTACTCGGATCCCGACAGCGAGGCGAACCAGCTCAACTACAACCAGGTCACGACCATCATCCACGATGATGGCTTCCGGTTCTGGGGCCTCCGCAACACCGGCAACGACCCGCTGTGGGCCTTCATGTCGGTGCGCCGCACCGCCGACATGATCTACGAGAGCCTGGAGCAGGCTCACCGGGTCTTCCTCGACCGGCCGTTCAACTACGCTCTCCTGGACAACATCCAGAACAGCGTGAACGCCTACCTGCGTCAGCTCCGCGCTCGCGGCGCGCTGATCAACGGCACCTGCATGATCGACCCGACCGTCAACACGAAGGACACGTTCGTGAACGGCGAGCTGATCGTCGACTTCGACCTGGAGCCGCCGGCCCCGCTGGAACACCTCACGTTCCGCGCCCGCCGCAACCCGAACTACTACACGGACTTTATCGAAGAGTTCGCGAGTTCGGTCGTCGCCTGAACGCTTGCAGGAATGCAAGTACCATAACAAAAACAAGAATGCCGCAAGCAAAGGAGTGAGGGTCAGGGCGAAAGCTCTGGCCCTTTTTCTTTTCAGGCGCGGCCGGAGACTTAAATGGCAAACCTGCGCGACGCGAACATCCTTCAGGACTTCACGGTCTGGATCCGGGATGTTGGTAAGATCGGCGAGAGCCCTGGCTTTCAGCTGCCCGAGATCAAGATCCAGACCGAAGAGTTCCGTGGCGGTGGCATGGACGGCACCGTCGAGGTTCCGATGGGCGTCGAGAAGATCGACTTCGACTTCGACCTCCACACCTGGGATCCCCAGGTCTTCAACGAGCTGGGTTTCGGCCCCGACTCGATGAACGTGCCGATCGTCTTCCGTGGCTATCTCCAGTCGCCCGACGGCGCGGAGAAGGCGGTGATCGTCAACACGATCGCGCTGATCAAGGAGATCAAGCCCTCCAAGGTCTCGCCCGGCAAGAAGACCGAACTCGCTGTGAGCTGCGCGGCTCACTACTACCAGCACAAGATCGACAACAAGGTCGTAAACGAGATTTCCGTGTTCGACAAGATCATGGTCATCAACGGCATCGACCAGAACAAGCGCGCCCGTCAGATCCTCGGCTTCGACTACTAAGTCGAACCACCCAAACCCGCCCTCTCACCATGAGCCCCGCCATCCCGGCGGGGCTTTTTTCGTTCCAATAAGGTGCATCTACTATGTCCGAGACCAAGAGCGTCCTCAAGAAGTTCGATTTCGAGCACCCGTTCGACTACCGCAACGCCACCTACGACAGCATCGAGTTCCGCCGGCCGCGCGTGCGCGACCTCAAGTCGTTCGTGAAGAACGCCGAGACCGATGCCGTCGGCGCGATGGAGAAGGTTCTCGCGAACCTGTCCGACCTCGACGAGAAGGTGATCGCCGAGATCGACCTGGAGGACTTCGCCCCGATCAAGAAGTGGTTCGAGGGTTTTTTGAAGTTCATCTCGGACGCATCCGAGAACTCCTGATCGAAGCCGTACCAGTGTTCGAGCGTTGGCACTGGACGATGACCGACGTCGACGAAATGGACTTCGAAGAGTGGTTCCAGATCGCCGATGTCGTTGAGATGCTGAACAAGCGAGACGCAAAGGCTCGGGCCGGGAAGTGATCCCGGCCCCACCCTCAAAAGCAATAAGAATCGGATCTTGCGATGGCCGCCACTGAAGAGCTGAAAATTGTCATCTCTGCAGAAGAGAAGGCCTCCAAGGAAGTCGACCGCCTCACCTCGAAGCTGAAGGCCTTCCAGGGCCGGATGAAGAACGCCTTCAACGTTCCCATCACCTCCGGCTTCCTGAACACCAAGGCGATCGAGACGGGGTTCGCCAAGTATGGCGCGGGCCTCAACCAGATCAACGAGCGTCATACGCGCATGGCCAATGGCATGCGTCGCTCGAACCAGATGACGATGGAGGGGTACAACAAGCTGAACGATCAGCTTGGCACCTACATCACCAAGCAGGGCACCGTCCGACGGCTGAACGAGAAGCAGGCCGAAGAGTTCGTCAACCTGACCCGAAAGGTTCGCGCCTACGAGCAGGTGTGGAACCGTCAGCACGAGCGCTACCTCAGCGGCCTCTCGCGTGAGCGCCAGATCTTCGACCAGGTCGAGCGCGCCAAGGACCGGCTAGGTAACCTCGGGTTCCAGAACGAGAGCCGCCGTCGCAAGGCGATGGACACGGCTACGGCCTCGCTCGCGCGCCAGCGTTCGCGTGCCTACATCGCCCAGATCCGTGAGCAGGAGCGAGCCGGAAACGCGCTCGGTGCCCAGCGCACCCGTGCGTACCTGTCAGAGCTGCGCACGCAGGAGAGCGCCCGTCGCTCCCTCGAAGGCCAGCGCAGCCGCGCCTATGCCGCCGAAGAGCGTCGCAAGCAGCAGCTCCGCAACGCCTCATGGGCGCAGCAGATGCGCGATGAGGCCCGTGGTCGTCGTGAGCAGGAGCGCGACGAGGCTCGCCGCCATCGAGGCCTGCAGCAGGCGGCCGGCCGTGGCGCCAGCGCCGCCGCCAGCATCCCTGGCCAGCTCATCAACGGCGCCTTCACCACCGCACTCGTAGCTACCGCTGCCACCATCGCAGTGAAGAAGTTCGCCGAGCACGGCATCGAGTCGCGTATGCGGACCGACACCGCCGAAGCCAACCTCCGAATGTTCGGCGGCAATGAGTTCAAGACCAAGGAATCCATCAGCGAGCTTCGGACCTCATTCCTGAATGGCGCTGCCATCGACAACGGCTTCAAGCCAGCAGCAGCACTCAATGCCTTCACTGAGGTCATCAAGGCGGGTATCCCGGCTGACTTCGCCAAGCAGGTTACCTCCTCGATCATGGCCGGCTCTGCTGGCCTCGATCTCAACGTCACCGACACGACCAAGCTCGTCGGCCGTCTCGCAACACTGACCCAGGATCCGAACAAGTTCGACGCCGGTGCTATCGACAAGATGCTCAACGGCATCGCGGTCGTCGCCAAGGTCACTGCCGCCGACTCGAACGAGCTGGTCTCGTCGCTGCGGCGCGGTGCAGGCGTGCTCGGCTCGTCCAAGATGTCCGTTCAGGATCTGACCGCCTTCACGGGCGTCGGCATCTCGGCCGGCATGCAGGAGGGCAAAGCCGGCACGTTCATGGACTTCATGGTCAACGAGCTGGTCAACGCGAAGAACTCGCGCGGCCAGCGTCGTGCAGACCTGACCAAGTTCGGTCAGCTCTCTGGTGTCGGAAACGTCCAGTCGATCACTCGGCAGGCCGCCAACGATCCTACGAAGCTGCTTCTGAAGATCGTCGACAAGATTGCGAAGTCCTCGCCTGAGAAGGCAGGCCAGATGGCTACCCTGCTCGGCATGCGAGAATGGCGTGGTGAGCTTCTGCAGCTTTCCAAGGCTGCTCCGATGCTCCACAAGGCCATCGACGCAGAGCGCGATCCAGCCAACAAAGACCACCTTTCTGACGCAAAAACACTGCGCATGGGTACGATGCGCGGACTGCTGAGCCAGATCGGCGCAGTCAGTGAGCAGCTCTGGGAGGCCGTCGGCGTTGGTCTTGAGGGACCGTTCCGTCAGATCACGCAATTCTTCGTCGACTTCGGCAAGGATCTGAACCCCAAGATCATCACGGACCACATCGCGGTCCTGGTTGAGGGCTTCGTTTCGGGCCTCGGCTTCAATAGCATCCCTGAGGTGATGGAGGCGATCTTCGGCAAGGCCGGAGACTTCGACTTCAACAGCCTCGGCAAGTGGCTGAACTTCGGCAAGGGCTTCGGCCGCGCCATCCGCGACTTCATCGACACGATCACCGGACTCCTGCCGAAGGGCGGGATCAAGCCGGCGGATCTGGCGTACTGGACCGCAACGATCGGCGCATGGTCGATGGCAATCACGGCTGCACGGCCGGCGATCGACCTGATCTCGACGATGGCCAGCGTCATCACCAGCCTCGGCGTCGCCGTGATCGGCGCACGCGCTGGCATCACCCTCCTGGGCATGATGCTGGGTGGCGGCACTGCTGCGGGCGTTGGCACTGGCGTTGCCGGTGCTGCGGGCGCTGCTGGCCTCACGGGCCTGCTCGGCGCTGCAGCCATCCCTGTGACCATCGCAGCGATTGCTGCCGGTGCTGTCGCGATGTTCTGGGGCAAGGAGGCTCTCAAGGGCTCCTTCCTCGGCATCCCGAGCGGTAAGGGCGGCGAGCCAGACATGCGCAACGCGCCTATGTCGGGCGGCGAACTCGGCGGATCCCTCAACATCCGTCCTCGCGTCCAGCGCCAGTCGTTCGAGGGTGACAGCCCTCTGGCTGGCCTGATCCACAAGGCGGCCTACACCGGCTACGACGATCGCGGCGACAACGTCAGGGATCTGAGCCGGACCGTCAGCCAGATGGGTGCTCGCTTCCAGCTGGCGTCGCTCTCGGGCGGCTCGATGGGCGCTGGCGCTGCATCGGTGCTGAGCGGCATGGGCG
>NZ_VRUT01000310.1:0-2029 GCF_008039465.1 Methylobacterium sp. WL120
ACGCCAACACGCGAACGCACCGATGACCCGCCAGACCCTTCCCGCCCCCACCGAACCCGACAACCCGATGGAGCGCCTCGCCGAGATCTGCATCGAGGCGCACGGCCTGATCGAGGAAGCCGGCACGCCGGAGATGAAGGCGACCCTCGAGGTCCTCCTCGTCCGGGTCGGCTTCGGCCTCGCCGAGCGCCTCGCGACGCAGCACCCCACGGCCTGACACGGCCTTTCGCTTGTCGAAGCGGAGGCCGTGTCACGCAAGCCCGCGCGGCGCCTGAGCGAAGCCCGAATCCGCCATCCCGAAGGGATCGACCGGATTTGGTCTGATCCCGCGCGACGGGCCGGTGCCGCGTCCTCCGCCGGCCCGAAGGGCCGGCGGCGCGTCGCGTCCGGCCGCCGGATTCGTTCCTGACGGACTTGTCCACCGCTCTTCCGGCGACCTCGGAGGATGGGAAACCGACTGGTAACGGACGCCGCGCCACGGTGTCCCCCGACCAGCACCGGAACCCGGACCGATGATGACCAAGGACCAGCTCGCGACCGAGCTGAAGCGCATCGCGACGACGCAGATCAGCGACATCACGCGCGCCGTGAAGGAAGGCCAGAAGTCCATCGCCCTCAACGAGGTGCGGGACATGGCCCACCGCCTCGAACGCCTGGCCGACGCCTTCCATCCGCGGCTCATCCCGGCGGCGGACGCCGCCGACCCCGGCGCCCAGGCCGCCTGACACCAGCCCTCGATGAGCCCGCCTCATCGAGGGCTGGCCCCCGCGATTGCGGGGCGGCGGCAATCCGCCGGACCTCATGGGTCCCGACCCATGAGACTTGCCATCGACCGTCGTCGGAGGTCCGCCGGCCCACGCAACCTGAGGAACGGGGCGTTCGATCATGATCCACGCATACTTCAACATCCGCCTCGACGACGCCTTCCTGCCGGAGCGCACCGGGCAGCTCGTCCAGGACGCCGAGGAGGCGCGCGCGGTGGCGCGCACCATCATCCGCCGCCTCGTCGTCCAGCACGGCGGCGAGCCGCGCCTGCTGAACGCCGTGATGGCGGTCACCGACGCGGACGGCGCCAGCATCCTCGACCTGTCGTTCTTCGAGGCGCTCTACGTCCCCGTCGCGGCGCCGGAGCGCGCGGGCGCCGGGCGTCCGCGCTCGGGCCTGCGCGGCCAAATGGCTGATGGTGTGGCGGGTCGGATGGCGGGTCGTGTGGCGGCCACGTTCGGCGGCCGGGCGGCCGCGGCGTTCGCGGGCCTGGCTGCACGGATGCGCATGCTGCCCGCGCATCCACGTCTCGCCGACGCGCTGCCGAGGCTGCGCGCGCATCTCGCGGCGGCGTCCGACCTGCTGTCGTTCCGGCGCGACCCGCGCCAGCGCTTCACGCTCCAGATCGAACCGGGCCGCTGACGGCGGGCGGCGCTCAGCCGACGAGGGCCAGCGCCTCCGCCTCGTCCTGCGGGATCACGTCGACCTCGACCTTGAGCTTCTGCTTGCCCGAGCCGCTGACGATGCCGTCGATCGGGGCGACGTCGCCGTAGTCGCGCCCGCGGGCGACGACGATGTGGTCGTCGCGCACGCCGATGCCGTTGGTCGGATCGAGGCCGAGCCAGCCGTCGCCGCACCAGACCGCGACCCAGGCGTGGCTCGCGTCGGCGCCGCGCAGGCGCGGCCGGCCGGCCGGCGGGATCGTCCGGAGATACCCGCTGACATAGGCCGCCGGCAGCCCCATCCCGCGCAGGCCCGCGATCATCACGTGGGCGAAATCCTGGCAGACCCCGGCGCGCAGCGCGAAGGCCTCGGAGAGCGGCGTGTGCACGTCCGTGGCCTTCGCGTCGAAGCGGAAGTCGGCGCGGATGCGCGTCATCAGGTCGAAGGCGGCGCCGTAGGCGCTGCGCCCGGGCGAGAAGCTCTTTCGCGCATAGTCGGTCACGTCGGGCAGCAGCGGCACCCGGGCGCTGGGGAACAGGAAGTGGACCGGCGCGTCCGCCCCGAGGTCGCGGGACGCGATCGCGGCCGCCCGCGCCGCCTC
>NZ_VRUT01000311.1:0-1946 GCF_008039465.1 Methylobacterium sp. WL120
GAGCACGGCGCCGCGCCGGACCATCAGCGCCATCAGCGCCGGGTCGACCGCCCGCGCCCAATCGCCGAGCGGCGCCGCGCGGGCGGCGGCCCGGAAGGCCAGCACGGCGACCACGGGAATCGCCAGCAGCCACCAGGGGCGTAGGAGCGCGTAGGCGTCGAAGAGGGTCATCGCCGAACGCTCCCTCGGTGGAGAGGGCCCCCCTCTCCCCGCAGGCGGGGAGAGGCCCGCAGGCACCTCGTCGTGCCTGCGGGAAGCGCAGGCGAAGCCGAAGCGGCGGTGAGGGGGCGTTTCCGAAGGCGGGCGTCCGGAAGCACCCCCTCACCTTCGGCTGCCGCCTCGCCGCGCCGACGACGAGGTCGGCGCGGCCCTCTCCCCGCAGGCGGGGAGAGGGGATGCGCGGTATTGGTCGCGCCGAAGTCTCGCGCCCGCTCGAAGAGACTAGCACGAAGACGCTTCATCCCCGCCTCCGGGAGGCCAGCAGCAGCCCGGCGCAGGCGAAGGCCAGCGCCGCGGGCCAGGGCCAGAGGTCGCGGCGCAGAGGCACCGGGGGGGCCTTGGCACGGCCCCCCTCCAGGGTGTCGATGGCGTCGGCGACCGCGACGAGGTCGTCGGTGGTCTTCACCCGGAAGGCCTTGCCGCCGGTGATCTCGGCCATCTCCCGGAGCGTCTCGGTGTCGACCACGTCCTGCTCGCCGTCGGCGTCGGCCATGTCGCGGGGACCGAGCGCGATCGTGTAGACCTTGATCCCGAGCTCCTTCGCCAGCGCCGCCACGTCCTTCGGCGTGGTTTGGCCGGCGTTGTTGGCGCCGTCGGAGAGCAGGATCACCGCCTTCGAGGACGCGACCGGTTGCCCCTCGCCGCCGGAATCCTTCGGGTCGAGCCGGCGCAGCGCCAGCCCGAGGCCGTCGCCGATGCCGGTGGAACGGCCGACGAGGCCGATGGTCGCCTCCTCCAGGGCCCGCGCCACGCTCGCCGTGTCGAAGGTGAGCCCGGCGGCCACGAAAGCCTGGTCGGCGAAGATCACCAGGCCGATGCGGTCGCCGGCCCGGCGGCGGATGAAGTCGGCGCCGACGCGCTTGACCGCGACGAGTCGGTTCACGGTCTCGCCGTCGAGGGAGAAGTCGCGTCGCTCCATCGAGCCGGACAGGTCCATGGCGAGCATGATCTCGCGGCCCGAGGCCGGCAGCGCCGTCGCCGGCAGGACGAGGCGCGGACCAGCGAGCGCCACGACGAGCGCCGCCCACAGGGTCCAGATCGACCAGGTCCGGCGCCGGCCGCGGGCGGCAATGTCGGCGCCGGCCTCCGCCTGCGCCACCAGCGAGGCCGGGACGCGCAACGCGCCGCTGCCGCCGGCGGCTTCCGCCGGGACGAAGCGCTGAACCAGCAGCGGCAGCGGCAGGAGCAGCAGCGCCAGCGGCGCGGCCCAATCGAACGCGGAGGCGAGCGCCGTGACCCAGGCCGGGAGCAGGCTCATCCGCGGATCCGCCCGATCAGGCGCCCGAGCTCGGCGTCGAGGGCGGCCGGATCCGGCCGGTCGCCGCGGCGGTAGAGCCCCTCGACGAGGGTGCACCCGGCGCCCGCCGTGAAAAAGGTGGTGGAAAACAGCCCGTCGAGCCTCTGCGCCCACGCCGTCCCTTGCGCCGCGGCGGCCTCCCCGCCGTGCAGGGTGCGGGCGAGGCGGCGCAGCAGCCGGGCCTGTGCCACGAGGCGCGCGTCCGGATCGAGGCTTCGTGCGGCGGACAAGTCGCGCAACGCCGCCCGGCGCAGAGTGGCGCGGGCGCGGACACGAAGATAGCGCACCAGCCCGACGAGCAGCGCGGCGGCGAATCCCGCGAGGATCGCGACGACGACCTCGCCGGAGATCGCCCCCGCCGCCTGGTTCGGCAGGTGAAGCCCGCGCAGGGCGTCGAGGGTGGGCGGGGCGTCGGCGGGGGTCATGGTTC
>NZ_VRUT01000312.1:0-1924 GCF_008039465.1 Methylobacterium sp. WL120
GCGCCGGGCGGCGGCGGCGGCGGCCGATCCGGCTGCTCCGGTCGCAAGTGCGGAAGCGGCGCGGCCAGCCCGGTGGCGCCCGGCGTTTCGTGGAAGGCCGCTGCGCCCCATCCTCATCGCGGCCGGGCTCGTCGTCGTCCTGCCGCTGGCGGCGCTCGCCGCCTACGTCCTGTTCGCCTTCCTGACTCTGCCGCCGCTCGGCGGCGTGGTGATCGACCAGGGCCAGCGGGCGCTCACCGTCGAGGCCGACGACGGCCGGGTCTTCGCCACGCGGGGCGCGTTCCGGGGGCAACCGATCACCAAGGCCGACCTGCCGCCGCACCTCGCCCAGGCGATCGTCGCGATCGAGGACCGGCGCTTTTACAGCCACTGGGGCATCGACCTGCGCGGGCTGGTGCGCGCGGCGTGGCGCAACGCCGTCGGCGGCGGCGTGCGCGAGGGCGGGTCGACGATCACCCAGCAATATGTCCGCCTCACCTCGCTCAACCAGGAGAAGTCCCTGCGCCGTAAGGTCCAGGAGGCGTTCCTGGCGCTGCGGGTCGAATCCGAGATGAGCAAGGACGACATCCTGCTCGGCTACCTCAACACCGCGTATTTCGGCGCCGGCGCCTACGGGATCGACGCTGCGGCGCGGCGCTACTTCGGCAAGGGGGCCAAGGCCCTGACCCTGCCGGAATCGGCGATGCTCGCCGGGCTGGTGCGGGCGCCCTCGCAGCTCGCCCCGACGCGCAACTTCGGCGGTGCCAAAGAGCGCGCCGACGTGGTGCTGCAGACCATGGTCGAGACCGGCGCGATCACCGCGGAGGCCGCCGACGCCGCCCGCGCCAAGACCGTGACCCTGCGCACGCCCCCCGAGACGCCGCAGGGCAGCAACTACTTCCTCGACCTCTTGGCGGCCGACGCCAAGAAGCTCACCGACGCGCCCGGCGACCTCACCGTGCGCTCGACCCTGAACCTCGACCTCCAGAGCCTCGCCGAAGGCGTCGTCGCCCGGCGCCTCGACGCCGAGGGCGGCAAGAAGAAGATCGGCCAGGGCGCCCTCGTCGCGATGTCCAAGGACGGCGCGATCCTCGCGATGGTGGGCGGGCGCGACTACGAGGACAGCCAGTTCAACCGCGCGACCCAAGCCAAGCGCCAGGCCGGCTCGCTGTTCAAGCTGTTCGTCTACCTCACGGCCTACGAGAACGGCCTGACGCCGGAGACCGTGCTGGTGGACCGCCCGGTGCAGATCGGCGACTGGGAGCCGCAGAATTCGAACAACCGCTTCCGCGGCGCGGTGCCGCTGCGGACCGCCTTCGCCCTGTCGATCAACACGGTGGCGGCCCAGCTCGGCGACGAGCTCGGCATCCCGGCGGTGATCGCGACGGCCAAGGGGCTCGGCGTCCAGTCCGAGCTGCCGAACGTGCCGAGCCTCGCCCTCGGCTCGGCCGAGGTGACGCTGCTGGAGATGACGCGGGCCTATGCCGGCGTGCTCGCCAACCGCACGCCGGTGGAGAGCTTCGACATCCACGCGATCCGCGGCGGCACGGCGGCCCCGCTCTACGTCCACCCCGACGCCAAGCCCGCGGCCGGCCTGCCGGGCGATAGCCGCACGATGATGCTCGATTCGTTGCAGGCGGTGGTCGACGGCGGCACCGGCAAGGGCGCGCGCGTGTCCGGCCAGCCGGTCGGCGGCAAGACCGGGACGACGCAGGATTACCGCGACGCCTGGTTCATCGGCATGACGCCGGACATGGTCGTCGGCGTCTGGGTCGGCAACGACGACAACTCGTCGATGAACCGCGTCGGCGGCGGCGACGTCCCGGCCTCGATCTTCCGCGACTTCGTGCAGCGCGCCTCGGCCCAGATGGCGAAGGGCCGAAAGCGCCCCTCCGCGGCGAAGGCCGAGCCGCAGCCGGCCGAGCCGGCGACCGCCGCCCCCGCA
>NZ_VRUT01000313.1:0-1921 GCF_008039465.1 Methylobacterium sp. WL120
CGCTCCGGCAGGATTTCCTCGACCTTTTTGACGATGCTGGCGGCGTCGAGGCCGGCTTCGGCGTACATCTTGTCGGGGCTGTCGTGGTCCTGGTAGGCGTCCGGCAGCGTCATCGTGCGGACCCGAAGCCGCATCGCGTCCAGCACCCCGCGCTCGGTGAGCAGGTGCAGCACCATCGCCCCGAACCCGCCGCGCGAGCCCTCCTCCAGGGTGATCAGCACCTCGTGGCTCGCCGCGAGATCCAGGATCAGCGCCTCGTCGAGCGGCTTGGCGAAGCGCGCGTCCGCCACCGTCACCGCGATGCCCGCCGCCGACAGCGTCTCGGCCGCCTTCAGCGCCTCGCCCAGACGCGTGCCGAGCGACAGCAGCGCCACCCGCGCGTTCTCCGGCCGCGTCACGATCCGCCCGCGCCCGATCGCCAGCGGGACGCCGACCTCCGGCATCTCGACGCCCACGCCCTCGCCGCGCGGGTAGCGCAGCGCGATCGGGCCGGAATCGTGCGCGTGGCAGGTCGCCACCATGTGCACCAGCTCGGCCTCGTCGGCCGCCGCCATCACCGTCATGTTCGGCAGGCAGCACAGATACGCCAGGTCGAACGCGCCCGCATGCGTCGCCCCGTCCGCCCCCACCAGGCCCGCCCGGTCGAGGGCGAAGCGAACGGGAAGGTTCTGCAGCGCCACGTCGTGGATGACCTGGTCGTAGGCCCGCTGCAGGAAGGTCGAGTAGATCGCCACGAACGGCTTGTAGCCCTCCGTCGCCAAGCCCCCGGCGAACGTCACCGCATGCTGCTCGGCGATGCCCACGTCGAAGGTCCGGTCGGGATGCGCCTTGCCGAACAGGTCGATGCCGGTGCCGCCCGGCATCGCCGCGGTGATCGCCACCACCTTCTCGTCGGCGTCCGCCGCCCTGATCAGGCTCTCGCCGAACACCCGCGTGTAGGCCGGCGCGTTGGCCTTGGCCTTGGTCTGCACCCCCGAGAGCACGTCGAACTTCACCACGCCGTGGTAGCGGTCGGCCGACGCCTCGGCCGGGGCGTAGCCCTTGCCCTTGCGCGTCACGACGTGCAGCAGGATCGGGCCCTGCTCGCTGTCGCGCACGTTCTTCAGCACCGGCAGCAGGTGGTCGAGGTTGTGCCCGTCCACCGGCCCGACGTAGTGGAAGCCCATCTCCTCGAACATCGTGCCCGAGCCGACGATCAGCCCGCGGGCGAACTCCTCGGCCTGCGCCGCACGCTGGTAGATCGCCTTCGGCAGCAGCTTGCCGAGCTGCTTGGCGGTCTCGCGCAGGCCCCGGTACGCCCCGCCCGACGCCAGGCGCGCGAGATAGGCCGACATCGCGCCGACAGGGGGCGCGATCGACATGTCGTTGTCGTTCAGGATCACGATCAGCCGCGAGTGCAGCGCGCCGGCGTTGTTCATCGCCTCGTAGGCCATGCCCGCCGACATCGAGCCGTCGCCGATCACCGCGATCATGTTGCGGCGCTTGGGCGCCTCGTGCCCGCGCGCCTTCTCCGACGCCGCGTGGAGATCCCGCGCCACCGCCATGCCCAGCGCCGCCGAGATCGAGGTCGAGGAATGCGCCGCCCCGAACGGGTCGTACTCGCTCTCCGAGCGCTTGGTGAAGCCCGACAGCCCGCCGCCCTGCCGCAGCGTCCGCATCCGGTCGCGCCGGCCCGTCAGGATCTTGTGCGGGTAGGCCTGGTGCCCGACGTCCCACACGATCCGGTCATCGGGCGTGTCGAACACGTGGTGCAACGCCACCGTCAGCTCGACCACCCCGAGCCCGGACCCGAGATGCCCGCCCGTCACCGACACGGTCTCGATCATCTCAGACCGAACCGCCTCCGCAACCGCCGGAAGGTCGCTCTCCGGCAACAAACGCAACGCAGACGTCTCAGACAAACCGTCCAAAATCGAGGGGG
>NZ_VRUT01000314.1:0-1887 GCF_008039465.1 Methylobacterium sp. WL120
GCCGAGGGGCCGACGCCGGAGCGGGCCGGCAAGGGCGCCGACGTGCTCGGGCCGCGCAACCCGGCGCGCGAGGCGGAAGACCCCAACACGGTCGCGCCGCCCACGACGGATCACGGCACCATGCCGAACCTGAAATGGTCCTTCGCCGACAGCCACATGCGGTTGGATGAGGGCGGCTGGGCGCGCCAGACCACCGTGCGCGAACTGCCGATCTCCAGGGCGATGGCCGGCGTGACCATGCGCCTCAAGGCCAACGCGGTACGCGAGATGCATTGGCACAAGGAGGCCGAGTGGTCCGACATGATCAAGGGCCGGGCCCGGATCACCGCGATCGACGCGGAGGGCCGCACCTTCGCCGACGCCGTCGGCGAGGGCGACCTCTGGTACTTCCCCTCGGGCATCCCGCACTCGATCCAGGCGCTCGAATCGGACGTCGAGGGCTGCGAGTTCCTGCTGGTGTTCGACGACGGCGGCTTCTCGGAGGATTCGACCTTCCTGATCACCGACTGGCTCGCGCACACCCCGAAGGACGTGCTCGCCAAGAACTTCGGCCTGCCCGAGAGCGCCTTCGGGAACATCCCGGAGCGCGAACTCTACATCTTCCCCGGCGCGAAGCCGGACCCGCTGGCCGGCGACCGCATGGGCGGGGCCGGCGCGATCCCGAAATCGTTCAGCCACCGGGGGCTGGCGCAGGAGCCGATCCGCACGAAGGGCGGGACGGTGCGGATCACCGACACCTCGAACTTCCCCGCCTCGGAGACGATCGCGGCGGCCCTCGTCGAGCTGGAGCCCAGCGCGATGCGCGAGCTGCACTGGCACCCGAACGGCGACGCGTGGCAGTACTACCTCTCGGGCAAGGGGCGGATGACGGTGTTCGGCTCGGAATCGAAGGCCCGCACCTTCGACTATCAGGCCGGCGACGTCGGCTACGTGCCGTTCGCCATGGGCCACTACATCGAGAACACCGGCGACACGCCGCTGACCTTCCTCGAGATGTTCAAGAGCCCGCGCTACGCCGACCTGTCGCTGCGCCAGTGGATGGCGCTGACGCCGCACGCCCTCGTCCAGGCGCATACCCGGATCGACCCGAAGCTGATCGACGGCCTGTCGGCGAAGAAGGGGCCGGTCGTGCCGGTTTAAGCGAGCGGCCTATGCATCGGTGCCGAGGCGGGCCGAGCGGCCAGAGCCGGCCGGCGGGGTGGCGCTCGGCGGCGCCTGCTGCGCGACGCTCGGCGGTGCGTCCTGGCCGCGGCCCGGCACGACGACGAGGCGCTGGATCTCGCCCCGCAGGTAGGCCTGCAGGAACGCTTGGTAGTCCTTGAACGAGACGCAGCCGTTCGAGGCGCCGGTCGGCCCGAGCATGTAGGTGTGGGCGAGGAGGCCGACCCGGCCGTAGACCGCACCGCTGCCGCCGACGGGGGTGAGGCGGATCGCGCGGACGCCGTGGAACAGGTCCTCCCGCTCGGTGAGGTCGTAGGTGCCGGGCGGCGTCGCGCCCCGCATGCGCACGTGGGCGTTGCGCGGGTCGTCCATGATCTCGCCGAGGCCGGAATGCGCTTCCAGCTTCGTGCCGTTGGGCAGCGTCACGATGCGCGCGCTGATGTCGTAGACGGCGACCGCCGCCGGGTCGGGGTTCGCCGGGGGCACGATCCGCTGCCGCGGCAGGGTCGCGGGCGACGGCGTCTCGAGGGCGGCGTAGGCCATGGTCGGCGTCGACGTGCGCTCGATCCCGAAGAACTTTTCCAGGAAGTTGCGGTCGTCGGGGGCGGGTGCCGGGATCGCCGCGGTCCGGGTGCGGCGCGACGCCTGCCTGTCGGCGCGGCGCGTCGTCTCGGTGCCGGCCGGGCGGCGGAATTCGGGCGGGCGCGGCACCGGCAGCGGCACCAT
>NZ_VRUT01000315.1:0-1865 GCF_008039465.1 Methylobacterium sp. WL120
TGCCCCGCACGCCGAGCAGCTCGCCGTCACGCACCTCGAACAGCATCGAGCAGGTGTCCGGGCAGTCGTGCGGGCAGCCGCCGAAGAAGGTTTCGGTCAGGCTCTCGGCCTCGGCGACGATCAGGGAATCCGACTTGACGATCTCGTTCATGGTTCCTCCACGGCCGGGCGTCCCGCTTTATTGTTCCAGCGAGCGGACCCGGTTCGCCGGCAGGATGCACGCAAGTGCAAACAATTCCAATCTCCGTTCCCACCTGCGCCTCGGGGACCGCCTATGTCGCGGCGACCGGGCGGCGTAGGCTGGCCGCGCTCCGCCGCGAGACCGCAGGACTTCGCATGCCCCTCGATCCCGCCCTCGCCGACCGCATCGCGGCCTCCGTCGCGCACGGGTTCGCCGAGCAGGTCGCGCACACGCAGGCGCTGGTGAGGTTCGGCTCGACCCGCGGCGCCGAGCACGCGATCCAGGACTTCGTGCTCGGCGCGTTTCGCGCCCGCGGCTACGCGACCGAGCGGTTTGCCATCGACGCCGCCGCGATCGTGGGCCATCCCGGCGGGGCGAGGGTCGCGGACGGGCATTCCGAGGCGCCGATCGTGGCGGGCCTCCACCGGCCGCGGGGCGCGGGCGGACGCTCGCTGATCCTGCAGGCGCATGTCGACGTGGTGCCGCCCGGCCCCCTCGACCTGTGGACGCACCCGCCCTTCGATCCGGTGATCGACGGCGACTGGCTATACGGGCGCGGCGCCGCCGACATGAAGGCGGGGCATGCGGCCAACCTGTTCGCCCTCGACGCGCTGCGGCGGATCGGCCTGCAGCCCGCCGCCGCCGTGACGATCCTGTCGGTGGTCGAGGAGGAATCCACCGGCAACGGCGCGCTCGCGGCGCACCTGCACGGCTACCGCGCCGACGCGGTGCTGATCCCCGAGCCGATGGACGAGGCTCTGGTGCGGGCCAACACCGGCGTGCTGTGGTTCACGGTCGAGGTACGCGGGCGGCCGGTGCATGTCCGCGCGATGGGCGCGGGCGCCAACGCCATCGACGCGACCTACCGGGTGATCGGCGCGTTGCGCGAACTCGAGGGGAGCTGGAACGCCGACCGGGCCGGCCGGCCGCACTTTTCGGACGTGGCGCACCCGATCAACCTCAACGTCGGCCGGATCGAGGGCGGCGACTGGAACTCGTCGGTGCCGGCCTGGTGCCGGGCGCGTGCCGGGATAGAGCGCGATCCGGCAGCCGACGCCCCGCCGCGGGTCACCTTCGACGGGTTCTTCGCCGAGGGCTACGTGCTGGAGCCGGGCTCGGAGGCGGAGGGCGTGCTCGCCGCCGCCCACCGCCGCGCGACCGGAGCGGAGCTGACCGGCATCATGGCGCCCTGCTACCTCGATACGCGGGTGCACGCCCTCTACGAGCAGGTGCCGGCGCTCTGCTACGGCCCGGCCAGCGAGAACATCCACGGTTTCGACGAGCGCGTCAGCCTGCGCTCCGTCCAGCGCATCACCACGGCGATGGCGCTGTTCGTTGCCGAATGGTGTGGGACGGAACGTCTTGAGGCGGGCGGCTGAGGCTTCGTTCGAAGCAAGGCGCGGATCGCAAAAACCCGCGTTTTCGCACCCTCGCCGTCATCCCGGGGCGCCAGAGGCGAGCCCGGGATCCAGAACCGCAGGTCGTTCTCCTGATTGCGCCGTCGGCGGCTCTGGATCCCGGGCTCTGCCGCGCAGCCCCGGGATGACGGGGAGGATCGGGTCAGGCGGCGCGGACGGTGGCGAGGAAGCGATCGACTTCCGCCGCGAGGTGCTCGGACTGGCGCGAGAGCTCGGAGGCGGCGCCCAGCACCTGGGAAGCCGCCGCGCCGGTCTCCTCGGCCGCG
>NZ_VRUT01000316.1:0-1793 GCF_008039465.1 Methylobacterium sp. WL120
GCCGGGGCGGGAGGGGCGCGCGACGTCGCGGCCGATGCGGCCCTGCACGAGGCGTGCACGCAGGGACGAGCCTGTGCGGCCAATACGGCGCCCGTATGGCTTCACGCCGGCTCGAGCATGCGGGCTGCGTCCGGCTGCAGCGGCACCACCGTGCTGTTCTCCACAGCGATCACCGCGTCGAAGGGATCGAGGGCGGCGAGGTCGGCGGCGTCCGGGACGCAGACGACGAGTCCGCGGCCGGCGCGGGCCGCGCGCAGGCGGGTGATGCGCGCTGCGATCTCGGCGGGCTTGCGCTCGTCGAGCAGGATCGCGACCACGACGATGTCGGGCTGGCGGATCAGGCAGCGGGCGAGGTCGATCGCGATGCGCGTCTCCACCGGGATCGCGCCCTCGCCCGCGACCGAGCCGGTGCCGGCGCTGCCGGGTTCGACGCGGCTCTCGAGCCCGAGGCGGTAGACCGAGGCCTCCAGGCCCTCCTCGGTCAGCACCCGCCGGACGATCGCGCGCACCCGCGGCTCGGCGCCGGCCTCGCCCTGGCTGACGCGGCCGAACAGCAGGTTCTCCTCGACGCTGGCCGCCGGGTTGATCCGCGTCGGATCGTAGAACTCCACAGCCGCGGCGAGATACGACGGCAGCATCCGCGCGAAGGACTGGCGGGCGGCCACGAGCCTCTCTTCGAACGCCGGATCGATCAGGCCGAAGCGGTGGCGGGTTTCGCTGTAGCGCAACGCCAGACCAATCAGCCGCTCGCGGTCGCGCTGGCCCGCCGGGCCGCGACGCAGGGCGACCGCGCTCGGCTGGCGCACCACCAGATCCTCGAAGTAGCCGCGCTCGTCCGCCGGGAAGAGGGAGAACGCATCGAACAGCGGATGGTCGTTGGGCAGCTCGGCGAAGATCTCGACGGTGCTCCGCGCGACGGCGAGGCCGATCTCGGTGAGCGGGCGGACGAGGTCTTCCGCCTCCAGCACCGCCCGCATGTAGGGATGCCGCGCCAGGCGCTTGGGCGCGAAGGTCGGGCCCACCGGCTCGCCGAACAGGATGTTCTCGCCGACCGTCGCCTGATGGTTGTAGCGGGCGGGATCGAACGGCTCGACCAGGCGCTCGGCCCCCTCGGCCCGAAGCACCGCCCGCATCGTCACCCGGGCGGCCACAAGGGCGCGGGCGAAATCCGGCGCGGCGACCGGGTCGACCCGGCCGAGGAGGCCGCGGGCGTAGGCGAAGGCGTCGAGCCCGGTGATCCGCAGGATCTCGACGAAGGCGGGCTGGTCGGGGGCGGCGGCGGGATCGGCGCCGTAGAGGATGTTGGCGCGCAAGCTGCCCTCGACCAGGATCGCCTCGCCGGCCGCGAACGCGATGCGCCGGGCGCGGTCGGCGGCGTCGAACCCGCCGAGATCGTGCCCGGCATAGGTGACGCTGCCCGCCGTCGGCGCGACCTGGCCCGCCAGGATCGCGGCAAGCACCCGGGCGCCGCTTCCGCGACCGCCGATGATCGCGACGTGGGACGGCATCGCGAGGGTGAGGTCGACGCCCGAAAGCCGTTCGCCGGTCGCGGCGTCGTAGGCGCCGACGCCGTGCGCAGCGAGGTCGCCGGAGCGCGGCACCGCGAGGCCGCCCTTTCGCCCACGGCGGCCCTGCAGGCTCGCGATCGTGCGGGCGGTCTCGCCGAAGACCGGCTTCAGGCCCTCGCGCAGCCGCCAGAGGTTGAGCGACAGGGCGATCAGGATCGCCGCGATCGCGAACGCGCCCGCCGCCGCGACCAGGGCGGCCGGGTCGACGTCGCGGGCGGGCGCGTT
>NZ_VRUT01000317.1:0-1782 GCF_008039465.1 Methylobacterium sp. WL120
CAAGGGCCAGGGCAGTCAGGAAGATGTCGACCGGTTTGGGCTCACGGACCGCCGGCCCGAGCGGCTTCAAAGTCAGCCGTCCGCCTGCGATGCCCATGACGGACCCGGCCGGCATGACGTAGACGTGACCAGGCCGGACCGGCTCGCCGTCGGCGGCAGCCTCGACCTTAAGCGGCGTGAAGCGGGCCAGCACGTCCGGGAGCAGGCTTTTGTGCTCTCGACTGAGATGCGTGACGATGACGAAGGCGGCCCCGAGCGTCTCCGGCACTCCACGGAAGAAGCCCTGCATCGCTTCGATGCCGCCTGCGGACGCGCCGATGCCGACGATCGGGAAGTGGTCCTGGTCCATCACCGCGTTCTCAACCTTCGGATCGATACTGCGCCGTTCGTTGGGGCCCAGCATCATGCGTTCTTGCCCGATGTCGAGGACGGCCGTGCGGATCAGACGTCTTGCGTGGCCTCCTGCACCACGTAGGCGAGGCAGCGGGCCCGAGCCTCGGGGCTCTTCAGCCGCACGAACAGACGCAGCAAAGCTACTACTTCGGGGAGATGATCCAGACCCGCCACGGCATTTTCGATGTCCGATGTCTTAGCCGGGTCGGCCGTCATGAAGGCCGCGGTCGGAATACCCAGCGACCGGGCGATGCGATCTAAGGCACCGAGGCGGTCCTGCGGATCGTCACCGTTCGCCATAACTTTCCGCCGGTTCCTAAGCCGCGTCGATCAATGCACGGCGATCCCGACCGCCCGTGGTCCCATCGCGCCAGCGACGCGACGCCCGACATGATGGAGAACCCGGCCGAGGAGCAAGCGAGTCTGGGTATCGGGGTCGTCTTCCGAGGCCTCGTAGGCGTCAATGAGAGACGTCACCAATTGGTTCGATGGGCCAGGGTCCTCGACCTTGCGGCTTTGTGACGGCCCTGCAGCGGTCTGCTCGCGGGACCGCCGGACGAGATCGCGCGAGGCTTGAAGCGTCTGCCGCGTTTCTTCGGCCGCTGCGCGCAACTCACGAGCAACCTCAAGGCACCGATCTGTTTGTAGGCGGTCCAACAGGAGCGCTCCGATTTCCGTCCCATGCCCGCACGTAGGTAACTTCTAGGCGAACGCTACGATCCTGCACACAATGCCTAGGTGTAGCAATCCGGAAATCGAGTTCGAGGGCGATTGGGAGGGTCGAACCTCAACCTTAACCACAAGTCGGCTTTTCGCATGAAGCGAACGGGTGCAAGTAGACGCGCTGAGTTCCTAGGTCCTCATCTGATGACTTGGTGAGCAACGGACCTTCGGACCTTCCGTAATGGGTCTGGAGAAGCATTACAGACGATGTCCGCTTCGATGGATCGCCGCCCCAAAAGCGGACCGACAGAAATCCACCCAACCCGGTCGTAGAGCGGACGGACAGGTCCCGACCCAACTTCGCCGTTGAACGTATTCTACCGGGAGCCTGAAAGCGGACGTCACGCCCTGGCAATGCCAGGCAGGGTCGCCAAGGAATCCGCGAGCGTATCGACCAGCATGCGGATGCCTTTGATGCGGGTGCGACCGGGCACGACCAAAAGCGAAAGGGGGAGCCGACGGTGGTCAGCCCCCATTGAAGTGGTCCGCCCTTTGGTATGGCTTTTGAGCCTGGAGGACGGACGAGATGGCAAAACACCCGAAGCCCGAGGAGATCGTCGCGAAGCTCCGTCAGGCGGACGTGCTGATCTCACAGGGCCAGAGCGTGGCCGATGCAATCCGCGCGCTCGGTGTGAGTTCGGTGACGTACTACCGGTGGCGGCGTGA
>NZ_VRUT01000318.1:0-1655 GCF_008039465.1 Methylobacterium sp. WL120
CGCGGCCGAGGAGACCGGCGCGGCGGCTTCCCAGGTGCTGGGCGCCGCCTCCGAGCTCTCGCGCCAGTCCGAGCACCTCGCGGCGGAAGTCGATCGCTTCCTCGCCACCGTCCGCGCCGCCTGACCCAATCACGCCCCTCCCCCCCTCTGCGGGGGAGGGTGGCCCGCGAAGTGGGTCGGGAGAGGGGAGCGACCTCTCCGGATAACGCGCTCCCTTTCCAGACCCTCGCTGACGGGAGGCCCACCCTCCCCCGCAGAGGGGGGAGGGAAGTGGCGCGTCGAGCTGGTGCGGCTTCCCTTAAAGCCCCAACGCGCCGCCGTCCGAGCGGGGGTCGTGGACCGCCTCGATCCGGCCGTTGCGGGGGTGGCGGACCAGCATGCCGGCATGCCCGAGCGAGTCGATGTAGGCCCCGCCGAGCTCCTCGATCTCGTGGCCCATCCGGCCGAGCGCCCGGATGCAGGCCGGGTCGAAGCGGTCCTCGACCTTCACGGTCAGCGATTCCGCGCCCCAGGTGCGGCCGTAGAGCAGGCGCGGGGCGTCGACCGCGTCGGCGGGGCCGAGCCCGTAGTCGGCGTAGCGGGTGAAGACCTGCGCCTGGAACTGCGGCTGGCCGTCGCCGCCCATCGAGCCGTAGGCCATCACCCGGCCGTCGTCGAAGCAGGCGAGCGCCGGGATCAGGGTGTGGAACGGGCGCCGCCCCGGCTCCAGCGGGTTCACGGCCGTCTCGTCGAGGGAGAACGAGGTGCCGCGGTTCTGCCAGTGGATGCCGGTGGCCGGCAGCACGCAGCCGGAGCCGTATTCCCAGTAGATCGACTGGATGTAGGACACGGCCAGGCCGTCGTGGTCGATCGCGCCCATCCACACGGTGTCGCCCTCGCCGGGGTTGCGCAGCGGGATCGCGGCGGCGCGCGCCATGTCGACCTGCGCCGCCTCGCGGGCGAGGTTTTCGGGCGTGAGATACTGGGCCGGGTCCGTGACCAGGCGGTCGTAGTCGGTCACCACCCGGTCGCGGATCGCGAAGGCGCGCTTCGTCGCCTCGATCAGCCCATGGTAATGCGCCGTGGTCTCCGCCTGGCGGATGTCGAGCCGGTCGAAGATGCCGAGGATCAGCAGCGCCGCCAGCCCCTGCGTCGGCGGCGGAAAGTTGTAGAGCGTGGCGTCGCGGCGGCGGATCGAGAGGGCCGAGCGCTCGCGCGGCTGGTAGGCCTTGAGGTCGGCCCTGGTCACCGGGGCGTCGAGGCGTTCGAGGTCGGCGGCGATCTCGCGGCCGACGTCGCCGCGGTAGAAGTCGTCGAGCCCGGCACGGGCGAGCTGCTCCAGGGTCGCGGCCAGCGCCGGCAACCTCCGCACGTCGCCCACCGGCCACGGTTTGCCCTCCTTGAGGAACGTCTTCGCAAAGTTCGGGGCGTCGTGGAGGGTGTCGAGCTCCTTCGGCACGTAGCGCCCTTCCGAGGGCGAGACCGGACAGCCCTCGCGGGCGTGGCGGATCGCGTCGGCGAGGAGCGTCTCCAGCGGCAGCCGGCCCCCGAGCGCGCGGGACAGCTCCAGGGCCAGGCGCCAGCCGCCGACGGCGCCGGCCACCGTCACGCAGGCGTCGGGGCCGCGGGCGGGGATCGCGTCGAACTCGCGCTCGCGGTAGCGCGCCCGGCTGGCC